>NZ_JANEWH010000170.1:0-8640 GCF_028069715.1 Kluyvera sp. Awk 3
ACTCTCAATATAGTATTCGAACACGTAACGCCGGATGACGTTACTATATTCACATGCGTTATCATGCAAAGGAAAGTATAATGAAAATTAAAGCACTGGCACTGCTGGTTCCTGCCTTATTAATGGCAGGCGCGGTAAATGCGGCGGAAATGTATAATAAAGACGGCAATAAAGTTGATCTGTACGGTAAGGTCGACGCACGTCACACATTTTCCGACAACGCTGGCGATGACGGCGATGAAACCTACGTGCAAATCGGTTTCAAAGGCGAAACCCAGATTACCAACGACCTGACTGGCTACGGCCAGTGGGAATACAAAACCTACGCTAACGACACCGAAGGCGCTGGTGACAAATCCTTCAACCGCCTGGCGTTTGCTGGCCTGAAGTTTGCCAACTTTGGTTCCTTCGATTATGGCCGTAACTACGGTACCGTATACGACATCGAAGGCTGGACCGACATGCTGCCGGTATTCGGCGGCGACTCCTACACCTGGACCGACAACTTTATGGTTGGCCGTACCAACGGCGTAGCAACCTACCGTAACAGCGATTTCTTCGGTCTGGTCAACGGCTGGAACTTTGCGCTGCAGTATCAGGGCGCTAACGAAAGCGGTTCAAACAACCAGGAAGGGACGAAAAATGGTCATAACAGCGTTCGCTTCCAGAACGGTGATGGCTACAGCATGTCCACAACGTTTGATTTCGCTGATGCGGTCCCTGAATTACAGGGTTTAAGCATTGGCGCAGCCTACGCAACATCCGATCGTACCAACGATCAGGTTGCCTATGCTGGTGTTAACAATCGCTATGGTAACGGTAAAAACGGTAGTGTAAGCGCCGGCGGCGATAAAGCTGACGTCTGGACCGTTGGTGCGAAATACGACGCCTACAACGTTTATCTGGCAATGATGTATGCGGAAACCCGCAACATGACGCCGTTTGGCGATGATGGTATTGCCAACAAAACGCAAAACTTCGAAGTCACCGCACAGTATCAGTTCGACTTCGGTCTGCGTCCGTCTCTGGCGTGGGTTTACTCCCGTGGCGTAGACGTTGGTGTTCACACCAACAGCAACGGTTCTTACCTGACCGACCAGGATCTGGTGAACTATGTTGACCTGGGTGCAACCTACTACTTCGACAAGAACTTCTCCACCTATGTTGATTACAAAATTAACCTGCTGGATGAAGATTCACAGTTCTACAGCGCCAACGGCATCTCTACCGACGATATCGTTGGTGTAGGCATGACCTACCAGTTCTAAGCTGTACGCGATAAGCAAAGCCCGCATTATTTTGCGGGCTTTTTGCTGATTTCAGATTACGGCGCTTCCTGCAGCGCCAGACGCACAAAACCGTTATTTTGCGCCAGCAGTTCATGGGCTTTCCAGGCATCCATCCCGGTAAGCACCATCAGTACTGCCGTTTTACAGTTATGGTCGCAGCTTTCCAGCGCCGCTTTCGCCGCCGCGCGCGTGCAGCCGCCCGCCTCCATCACAATCGCAATCTGCCGCTCCATCATCTGCGTCGTGTTACCGCGTATATCAACACGCATATTGCTGTAGACCCGGCCAGTACGGACGGCCAACGCAGTGGTCAACATATTGAGCACATGCTTCTGCGCGAGAATCGCCTTTGGATTACCATAGCCCGCCACCACTTCCGCGCCGGTTTGCGGGGCAATGACGATATCGGCGAGCTCGGCGGCTTCGCTGTGCACGTTGCGGGTAATCAGCGCCCTTGTCGCCCCCAGTGACCAGGCATGGCGCATGGCGCCCCATAGCCACGGTGTTTTGCCGCGTACGGAGAGCCCAATCAGCATGTCTTTTTGTGTAAACCCGATGGCCTGCAGATCCAGCACACCGCGGTTATAGTCCTGCCCCGCCTCGCGCATGTCGTGCAGCATCGCCAGCGCCCCGCCCGCGATCAGCCCCACCAGCGGATGTTTTTCATCCGGCGCGTACTCATTAGCGGCCAGCACCGCGTTACGGCCCGAAGCGCCCGCGCCGACAATCACCACCCGGCCACCGTGGCTTAAGGTTGCCACCGCGCGGTCGACCAGACGTGTAAGTTCATCAAGACAGGAGGTGACAGCATCTGAAACTATCTTATCATCTTGATTAATAAGACTTAACATATCGTGAGTGGACAGTCGGTCAATTTCAGCGGTCGTCGAACTGCGTCTTTCCATGACTGAACCTGCAAGCTTAATGCTCATAAACGGACTCCTTATTATGGGTTCTTCAACAATACTAAAGTGTTTTGTATGGAAAGCTCTGCGAGTACGGTCACAAAGAAAGGTTTGGTTTTGTCAGGACACGATGGCTTTAAGAAAAGGGATACATCGGCGATAATGATTTTTTGCCGTTGATAATAGAAGGTTTTCATGCGCAATATGCCGCAACAGCCACCTCAGGCTAAGCGCCCGATGAAGCTCAGTACGCTGGTGACGCTAATGGTGTGCAGCGTGATTATTTCCGTCCTTTTGGTGGTTTACGCCTTCTATTTCATGCAGATCACTAAAGCGACTCGCACCGGCCTGCAGGACAAGGCTTTTGCCATCGCCCGCACGCTGGCTGATTCACCGGAGATCAAACGCGGGCTCACCGGGTCGCCTGAACACAATATCATTCAGCCGATTGCGACAGCGGTACAGCAGCGCAATGGCCTGCTGTATGCCGTTATCACCAACATGGATGCGGTGCGCTACTCGCACCCCAACACCCATCTGATTGGCCAGCACTTTATCGGCGCCGATCTGCAGCCTGCGCTCAAAGGCCATGAGAATCTGTCCATTAACCACGGCGTACTGGCCGAGGCGCTACGCGTCTTCACGCCCATCTACAATGACCAACACCAGCAAATTGGCGTGGCTATCGTCGGTATCTCACTTCAGAAAGTGGACGAACAAATTAGCGCAGCGCGGTGGACCGCTATCTGGTTCGTCTTGTTTAGCGCGGTCGTTGGCACGCTGGGGATCTGGGGGCTAGTGCGCGTGCTGAAAAATATCCTGTTTGGCTTCGAGCCGCATGAGATTTCCAGGATGTTCGAGCAGCGCCAGGCCATGCTGCAATCCATGCGCGAAGGCGTTATAGCCGTTGACGACAAAGGCCGTGTGACCCTGATTAATCAGGCTGCGCGTCACATTCTTTTTTCTGCCGATGCCCATGCATTAGGCGCTGAGCAACACGCGCCGCTGCTCACTAACCTCAAAGAAGTGCTCGCCAGCGGCTCGCCGGTGACCGACCGTGAAATGGGCTGCAACGGCCGTCTGCTGCTGTGTAACATCGTTCCGCTGCGCAACAACAAGCGCGTCATTGGCGCCATCGGCACTTTCCGTGATAAAACCGAGGTTAGCCAGTTGATGCAGCGTATGGATGGGCTGGTCAACTATATCGACGCCCTGCGCGCCCATTCCCATGAATTTATGAACAAACTGCACGTCATTCTTGGGCTACTGCACATGAAGCGCTACGACAAGCTCGAAGACTACATTCTACAAACCGCTCAGAACTATCAGGCGGATATTGGTATGCTGCAGCATAAAATAAAATCACCGATTATTGCCGGTTTCCTGCTGGGTAAAATCAACCGCGCGGGCGACGTGGGGGTGAATCTGACGCTGGCTGAAGAGAGTCTGGTGCCCGATAATCCAAACGAAGAACAGGTGGCGGTTCTGGTGACCGTGCTTGGCAACCTGATTGAGAACGCCCTGGACGCCATGGCCGGCCAGGGCGAAGGTGAAATTGGCCTGCTGCTACACTACCAGAATGGCTGGCTGAGCGCCGAAGTCAGCGACGATGGCCCGGGGATCGACCCGGTGCGCATCGACGCTATTTTCAATAAAGGATTTTCAACCAAAGGCGAAAACCGCGGCGTCGGGCTGTTCCTGGCCCGTCAGCAGACGGAGAACCTTGGCGGAACGCTTTCCGTCGAGTCAGAGCCTGGCGTATTTACGCAATTTTTTGTACATATTCCGTGGGATAGCGAGAGGAACAGCGCGTGATTAATGTGTTAATAGTCGATGATGATGCCATGGTGGCCGACCTGAATCGTTGCTATATCGAGAGGGTGGACGGTTTTGCCTGCTGCGGTATCGCTTCAACACTCCAGCAGGCGCGAGACAAGCTGCTGGATCCTGCGCTGTCTATCGACCTGATCCTGCTGGATGTTTATATGCAGCAGGACAACGGGCTGGATCTGCTGCCTGAGGTGCGTAGCGCAGGACGCGCGATTGACGTTATCATGATCTCCTCCGCCTCCGATGCCGCCACCGTTCAGACCTCGCTGCGCTACGGCGTGGTGGACTATCTGATTAAGCCTTTCCAGTTCCCACGTTTTGAAGAAGCGCTGCTGAGCTGGCGCGAGAAAAAGCAGTTGATGGGGAGTCATGCCTACTATGAACAGGCCGATGTCGACCGCCTGCTGCACGGTGGCTCACCCGAACTGGCAGACACCAAACGGTTGCCGAAAGGGTTGACGCCGCAGACCCTGCGCACGCTGTGCCAGTGGATTGATGCGCATCCGGAAACGGAGTTTTCCACCGACGATCTGGCGCAGGCGGTGAATATTTCCCGCGTGTCATGCCGTAAATATCTGATCTGGCTTGCCCAAATCAACATTCTCTTTACCAGTATTCACTACGGGGCGACAGGCCGTCCGGTCTATCGCTATCGCCTGCAGCCGGAACAATACGGCCTGCTCAAACAGTACTGTCAGTAAGGCGATACTCGTTATCCAACAGCGTGAAACGATAGAGGTGAGCCGATGACAGGATCACCTCTTTCTTTTTCGTCACAAAAATCGCCTCAATATCCGGCCTTGCGCGCAGCGCCGCACAGCCCTTTTCGACCCCCATGCCATACATCAGCGTGGTCCAGATATCACCATCGATGGAGTTTGCGCTGACGATCGTCACGCTATTGAGTTCATTATTCAGTGGGTAGCCGGTACGCGGGTCGAGAATATGGTGATACAGCTGGCCGTCTTGTTCAAAAAATCGCTCATAAACACCGGAGGTCACGACCGACTTGTTTTCGACGTCGAGCGTGCCAATCATCGCGCCTGCGGTAGAGAACGGTTTTTTCAGGCCAATTGACCACCCGCCCTCCGGCATGCCCAGCGTTTGTACGTTACCGCCAAGATTGATAAGCCCCTGCGCCACGCCTTCCTGACGTAAAAAATCGCGCACACGGTCGGCAATATACCCTTTGGCAATCGCACCGAGATCGATCTCCATTCCCGGCTGCGCCAGAAAAACGCTCTCATCGCCGTCGTTGAGGATGACCTGTTCGTGCCTGGTCAGCGTCAGCAGATGCGTAATTTCATCCGCTGGCGGCACGCTGTCGCCCTTAAAGCCAATCCGCCAGCGCTTCACCAACGGCCCAATAGCCAGGTTAAAAGCGCTCTGTGGTAGCTCGCTTGCCGCTTTTGCGCATTTGATCAGGGCGTAAACCGGGCTACTGACCTTCACCGCACGTTGGCCCGCCGCATGATTGATATCCATCACCTGCGACTGAGCACGGTTTACGGTCAGCAGATCTTCATACTGTTTAATCAGACGGAACACGCGGGAGGCGAGCGCCTCGTCGTGGACGAAGAGTTTTAGCAGGATGGGCGAGCCCATCAGAATCGCGGAATAACTGTATACCCGAGTGGTATCTGACATCAAAATCCCCCTTCACTTCAGTTGAAATAGCCCGGCAACGCCGGGCTATGGGACTGTGCCATCCGTTCGTTATGCTGATTCCAGCATGGCCCAGGGTACCTGCTGCGCGCGCAACGCAGCCTGATGGCCGGCGAGCGTACCAAAGATAATAATATCAGCAACGGCGTTTCCGCCAATACGGTTGCCACCGTGAATACCACCGACCACTTCACCGGCAGCATAAGCGCCTGGAATCACCTGTTTTTGCGCATTCAGCACGTGAGTTTCGGTATTAATGGTTACCCCACCCATGGTGTGGTGTACGCCCGGCGCAATCTGAATCGCGTGGAACGGCCCTTCATTAATCGGCGCACGCAGCGCGGTTTTACGACCAAACTCTTCGTCGTCCTGTTTCGCCACTGCATCGTTATAGCGGGCAAGCGTTGCCAGGAAAGTCTCTTCGTCTAATCCGAGTTTAGCCGCCAGTTCACTCGCCGTGCTGGCGCTGGTCACCAGACCTTTGGCGATATACTCATCCGCTGCTTTATTTTTGCTACGGACGTGTTCGTCAAAGACGATATAGGCGTAATGTTCCGGCAGCGCAATGATCGCCGCAGAGACTTTATCGCGGGTCTCCATTTCGTTAAAGAAGCGGTTGCCTTGCTGGCTCACCAGAATTGCGCCGCCGCCGCGGATGGATTCCGAGACCAGATAAGAGGTTTTCTGTTCCACCGTCGGGTGAATCTGGATTTCGCCCATATCCACCGTGCCAGCACCAATACGCTCCAGCAATGCAATGCCGCCGCCGGTTGCGCCTTTGTGGTTGGTGGTTACGAAGCCCGCCAGATCCGGACGGTATTTCACCACCATCTCGCTGTTAGCACTGAAACCGCCGGTCGCCACGATGATGCTACGAGTCGGAATGGTGACGCTTTCCTGCTCGTCGGTCAGCAGACGCACCGCCGCCACTTCGCCGCCTTCCATTACAATATCGACCACCGAAGTGTCGAGCATGACATCAATTCCACGTTTCGTGACGTTACGCACAAGGCCACTGATGAGATAACCACCAACGGCAGAACCGTCTTTCGGGCGGTGAGTACGGTCAATACTCATGCCACCGGTGGTGGTGATATCGTTCAGCATGATGCCGCGATCCGCCAGCCATTCGATCGCCTGCGGTGCATTTTCCACAAAGCGATGCAACAGCGCCGGGTTGTTTTTGTTTTTACCGCCCTTCAGCGTTTCGGCGTAGAACAGTTCTTTACTATCCTGAATACCTTTCACGCGCTGGAAGCGGGTTTCCGCCGCGTTCATCCCGGCAGAGGCTTTAATGGTGTTACCACCGATAGTTGGCATTTTTTCGACGATCAGCACGCTCGCGCCATCATCATGAGCCTGAATTGCCGCCGCCAGACCGGCGCCACCGCTGCCAACGACAACCACGTCGTAGGCTTTTGGCGCAGCGGCATCGCCGCCCTCTTCCGCCGCCAGCGCTTTACTGGATTTCACCATCGCTTTGGAGACCGCTTTTTTCACCGCCTCGCTCTGGCTGGTTGCACCGGAAATGGCGTCAACATGTGGTGTATTCGCGTCGAGAATACGGGAACGAATCTCTTCAAAGCTGGTGACGAACTCAACATCCTGATCGACGCCACCGGTCAGCTCGATATCGGCAATACGGTCGGTTTCCAGGCTTACGTTAATGACCAGTTCACCGGCATCATCCTGAACGGTCTCTACAAACACGCCCGGCTTAAATTTTGACACCGTCATGCTCATATCGCGGATCATCGCTTCCACCAGCGAGAAGCGCCACAACGGTTCCGGAATGTTCAGCGCTTCACGCTGGGTGCTATCAATAAACAGATCCAGCGTCTGGCCATCCGCAATACGGTCCGCCCAGTCCGGATAAGCAATGCAGGCACGGCCGACGGCCACCAGGTCGTAACCGTGTTCCATTGCGCTCTCGATGTCGTTGTCGTTTACCACGCCGCCAACGCCCATGACCGGTACCTGCGCCAGCGTTTCAGAGCGCATGGCCACATATTTTTCAATCAGCGGCGTCGGGTCATTGGTCTCAACAATAGACGGGCGCAGGGTCGCGCCAACGGAGAAGTGCAGGTAGTCCAGGCCACGTGCGGCCAGTTTTTCCAGCAGATACATTGTGTCGTCGAAGCGGATCCCCGGGACTTCCATCTCTTCCGGCGAGAAGCGATAGCCGATAATAAAGGCATCATCCGCATACTGGCGCACCATTTTGTGGGTGATCTCCAGCACCGCCAGCGGGAATTTGGCGCGGTTGTCACGGCTGCCGCCCCACTCGTCGTCGCGTTGGTTGGAGTTTGGGGAATAGAATTGCTGAATCAGATAGGTATTAGCACCGTGCAGTTCCACACCGTCGAAACCGGCCTGGATAGCGCGGCGTACCGCTTCACCAAATTTACCCACCATGCCTTCCACTTCTGCCGTGGTCAGCGCGACCGGTGTCGCAGCGCCTTCGCGCGGTGCGGCCACGGCGCTTGGCCCGACCGGTGTACGCCCACCGATCAGCTTCGGATCAACCATACGGCCACCGTGATAAATTTGCAGCAGCGCTTTGGAACCCTGAGATTTAATGGCTTCGGCAATTTTCGCCAGCCCGGCAATTTTATCGTCGCTGTCGATACCCAGCGCCCCTGGGAAAGCCAGGCCTAAGTCATCAACAAAACAGCATTCGACGATGATGGTACCGATACGCCCGGCACGAGCACGGTAGTACTCCACCAGTTCGCTGCTGACTGAGCCATCGAAATAACCCGAACACGTCGTCATAGGCGCCATAAACAGACGGTTTTTCAGCTCTGTGCCATTGGGCAAGGTAAAGGAGCTAAGTACGCGATGATCACTGTTCATAAGAATAAACTCCAAACTTTAAAAGATTTAAATTCAAGAATTCGGGATCGGGCTGCATTTGAGTTATTTGTTATGCCGATATCATGATATTAATA
>NZ_JANEWH010000171.1:0-8633 GCF_028069715.1 Kluyvera sp. Awk 3
CCTTTAATAACAGCATGATATAGCAATTGTTTCGTATGAAAGCTGTTGCGCGCAAAAAATAACTGTCCACTATCGGAAAAAAACGACGTTGTAAAACATTAATCGCATTGTGGATAATCGGCGGCGTCGGATCGGGATGGTCTGAAGACAAAATATTATTTTTAGCGATGGTATTGGAAAAAATAACCTCATTTTAAATAACGCAGCGAACCGTTTAATTAATATTTAATGGGAACGTTCCCTGTTTTTGTCTTAATTATCATGGAAATATTCGTTTGGACTGTTCAAGGACAATAAGCAATGAAAAATTTTACGGTTAAAGCACTGGCGCTGGCATTAACGATGGTTGGAGGCTCCGCGATGGCGGCATCAACGGATGTCAGCGAGCTCCTGGGCCCAACCACGGTGACCGGCGGCTCGGTACACTTTACCGGGTCGGTTGTGAATGCGGCCTGTGCGGTAGCGGAAGACTCGATCAATAAAACCGTGGATATGGGACAGGTTCGCCTTGCCGCGTTTGGCGAAACCCCGGCTGCCGGTAACGTTGCCAACCAAAAAACCCCCTTCACCATCAAGCTGACAGATTGCGATACCAATGTGTCAACACAGGCGTCTGTGACCTTTAACGGCACGGCGGCGGCAGGGTATTCCAGCGTGCTGGATAACACTGCGGGCGCGGGTGGTGCGCAGGGCGTGGGTATCCAGATTTACGACACCGATGGTACCGCGCTGGATCTCGGCAAAGCCTCCAAAGCGGCGACGCTCATCGACGGCGATAACACCATGAGCTTCTCCGCTGACTATATCGCGACGAACAGCACGCTGGCAGCAGGTAACGTGGACGCAACGGCGACCTTTAACGTTACCTACCAGTAATCGCGACAGGAATTAGATGCCATGGACGGCGGTGTCGATTGGGGAGGTTGCCATGAAAGTGATGTCGTCAGGCCTTGCGCTGGCGTTTCTCGCCTGTTTGCCGTCGCTGGCGCAGGCAGGCCATCACCACGTTGTCACCGTCCCCGGTGGCGATGTTCATTTTATCGGGGCGGTAGTGAAAGCGGCCTGTGTTGTGGATACCAACAGCGATGCGCAGACCGTGGAAATGGGGCAGGTGCGATCCAGCATTTTTAACGGTGCGGGTAGCTGGGGTCATCCACAGCCGTTCAGCATTGTGCTTAAAGATTGCGATACCAACATCAGCAAGCAGGTTGGCGTCGCGTTCAACGGCGTGACGGATGCAAGGGATCCTGCGGTTCTGGCGGTGACCAGCGGTGCGGGCAGCGCCGGCAATGTCGGTATTGGCATTTTTGATAGCGCCGGGAATCTGATGATCCCTAACACTCAGCCCCAGCGATTTTCCACGTTGAAAGATGACACTAACGTGTTGAGTTTTATCGCCAAATATAGGGCCACGGCGGCCAATGTTACGCCCGGTGAGGCGGACGCGCAAACCTGGTTCACGCTGACCTACATGTAATTTCCCGCTGCGGCGGCCGTATTTTTATAGGTAAATCATGTTCATTATTTCTCGTACCCGTGCGCTGTTGACGGCGTTAACGCTTATCTCTCTGTCACCGCTCGCGCACGCGGCGGATTATGGCGGTATTGCTCTGGGCTCCACTCGCGTTATTTATCCGCAGGGCAGCGAGCAGATATCGTTGTCGGTCAATAATACCGACAGCAAGGGCGTGTTTTTAATTCAGTCGTGGGTTGAGAATGCCGATAGCCATAAAAGCAGTGACTTTGTCGTCACGCCGCCGTTATTTGTGATTAAACCGAAGAAAGAAAATACGCTCCGGGTGATGTTTATCGGCCAGGATAACGCGCTGCCTAAAGACAGAGAAAGCCTTTACTGGATGAACGTGAAGGCGATTCCGGCGGCGAGCAAAGATTCACAGAATAAAAATACCCTGCAAATTGCGGTTCTGAATCGCATCAAGCTGTTTATTCGTCCGGCGGGTCTGGCAATGAAGTCGGCTGACGCCCCGAACCACCTGCGTTTTCATCAGTCGGGCGCGCAATTAGTCGTCAAAAACCCGACGCCTTATTACATCACGCTGGTGCAGCTGATGGACGGAGCCGTCGAGCTGCCGGCCACCATGGTGCCGCCAATGGGGCAAAGCACGGTGTCTGTCCCTCATAACGCTCACGGTCAAATTACCTTCCAGACGGTGAATGACTATGGGGCAAATACGCCAAAACAAATCGCAGTGATGGAATAATTACCGGGACAGGTCGGCAAAATAATGGCATTCCGTATTCGTATTACCCTACAAGCGTGGCTGGAATATAAACAACGCTACCTCGTTATTTTGCCGGTCGCGTTGGGCGTCATGCCGTCTATGGGCTACGCGGACAATTATTTCAACCCGGCTTTCCTTTCCGGTGACAGTTCGGCGGTGGCCGACCTGTCACGCTTTGAAAATAGCAACGGGCAGGCACCGGGTAAATATCGCGTCGATATCTCGGTGAACCAACAATTTGTCGCGAGCGAGGATGTCACTTTTCAAGCTGATAAAAAAAGCCAGGATGATACCGGGCTGACGCCCTGTTTCACCCTTACCCGGCTGGAAGCGATGGGATTGAATAAAAATGCGTTTCCGGCGTTGAAAGCGCTGCCGAAAGACAGCTGCGTACCGTTTGCCGATATTCCGGATGCCAGCACCCACTTTGATTTTGAGCACCAGAAACTTGATATCAGTATTCCGCAGGCCGGTATGAAGCAAAGCGCGCGCGGCTATATTCCGCCGGAGCAGTGGGATCAGGGGATTAACGCCCTGACGCTGAACTATGATTTCTCCGGTAGCAGCAGCGGCGGCACCAGCCATCAGGACAGCGACTATCTTAATCTGCAAAGCGGCCTGAATCTGGGCGCCTGGCGTCTGCGCGATTATTCGACGTGGAACTATAGCCATGGCGAGGGCAGCTCACAGAATTCATGGGAGCACATCAGCACCTATGTTGAACGGACGATTATCCCGCTAAAAGCCGAAATGACGCTGGGCGAGAGCTATACCCCTTCCGATGTGTTTGATTCACTGAGCTTTCGCGGCGCGCAGCTGGTCTCGGACGATAATATGCTACCCGACAGTCTGAAGGGCTTTGCACCGACGGTACGCGGCATCGCGCGCAGCAACGCCAAAGTCACCATCAAGCAGAACGGCTACGTCATTTATCAAACCTACGTCTCGCCCGGCGCCTTTGCGATTACCGATCTCTATCCCACCTCATCCAGCGGCGATCTGCTGGTGACCGTACAGGAAACCGACGGCAGCGAAAACAGCTATAGCGTGCCTTATTCGGCAGTGCCGCTGCTGCAGCGCGAAGGACGGATCAAATATGCCCTCACTGCGGGTAAATATCGCAGCAGCAACGATCAGCAGGAAGAGGTGAATTTTGCCCAGGGAACGTTAATTTGGGGGCTGCCAAAGGGCTTCACCGCCTACGGCGGCAGCCAGGCTAGCGATGATTATCGGGCATTTGCGCTGGGACTGGGGCTGAATATGGGCGATGTCGGGGCGCTATCGGTTGATGTGACCCAGGCGAACAGTACGCTGGTCGACGGCAGCCAGCATGAAGGGCAGTCCGTCCGTTTCCTGTATGCCAAGGCGCTAAACGGCCTGGGGACTAATTTCCAGCTGCTGGGCTATCGCTATTCGACGCAGGGTTTTTATACCCTCGATGAAACCACCTATCGGCATATGGAAGGCTATACCGGCGACGATAGCTGGCAGGATGACGATCATGATGGCCAGCAGGACAAGCCGGAGTGGACCGATTTTTACAATCTCTACTACACCAAAAAGGGCAAGGTTCAGCTCAACATCTCGCAGACGGTGGGGGAGCACGGCTCGTTGTTTGTCACCGGCTCTGAGCAAAGCTACTGGCATACCGACGAAACCGACAGGTTAATTCAGGTGGGCTACAACGGCACCTGGAACGATATTTCTTACGGTTTAACCTGGAACTATGACCGTTCGCCAGGCGAGAGCGAAGCCGACCAGGTCTACGCTTTTACGCTTTCATTACCGCTGGGCGAATGGTTATCCGGCGGCAATGCCGATATTTATCACGCCGCCAACACGCTGAATGCCTCCTATAACATGAGCACCGATCGTCACGGTAAAACGTCACAAACCGCCGGCGTCAACGGTACGCTGCTGGCTGAAAACAACCTCAGTTATAACGTCCAGGAAAGCTACGCGAACCACGGTACCGGCGACAGCGGTAACGCCAGCCTGAACTACCAGGGCACCTACGGCAACCTGAAAGCGGGATACAACTACAGCGACGGCTATCACCAGCGCAACTACGGGATGAGCGGCGGCGTGGTGGTTCATCGTGACGGTGTCACGTTAAGTCAACCGTTGGGAGACACCAATATTCTGGTGAAAGCGCCAGGCGCGGCGGGCGTTGAGCTGGAAAATACCACCGGGATTAAAACTGACTGGCGCGGCTACGCGGTGGTGCCCTACGCCACGACCTATCGGCAGAATCGCGTTGCGCTCGATACCAACTCAATGGGGAGCAACGTGGATATCGATGATGCGGTGGTCAACGTGGTGCCGACGCAGGGCGCGTTAGTGCGCGCTGATTTTAACGCTCACGTTGGGGCCCGCGCGCTGATTACGGTACTGAAAAATCAAAAACCGGTGCCGTTTGGCTCAACGGTCACGCTTGACGATAGCCAGCTCAGTAGCCTGGTGGGGGATGACGGGCAGGTCTATCTCTCCGGCTTGCCGTCGTCCGGGATGTTGACGGTGCAGTGGGGGGAAGATGCCGACAAACGTTGCTCCGCGCATTACCAGCTTTCTTCAGACCAGATGTCGGAATTTAACCGCCTGACGGCAACCTGCCGCTAGTTTTTGGGAAACCACCATGAAATACGTTTTAAAAATAGCGTTTTGCATAATGTGTGTTGTCGCGATGAATACGGCGTACGCCGGCTCGTCCGACAGCTGTACCAACGCCTCTGGCTCAACGCAGAACGAGAACTTTGACGTCTCAACGTCACTGAATGCCGATACTAACGTGGCGGGTAAAACCACGCAGGTGGTGCGTTCCGGCGATATTCATATGAATGCCGTGTGCCCGAAAACATTTGGTGAGACCAGCAACTACACCTATCGTTCTTATGTCTCGAATTATCCGGTGGTGGAGACATCAGGCAACTGGAAGTATCTGTCGCTGAACGACTATCTGGAAGGGGCGCTAAGGGTAACGGATGCCGTGGCGGGGGACGTCTATGCACCGACAAACTATGCGCGGATGGGGGAGGATAACTGCGTCTCCAACGGCTGTAATTTTCCGGTCTCCGACTCCAATATCACGCTGCAGATTAAAATTGCTAAACCGTTTGTTGGCAACGTCACCATCCCACAGACGCATCTGTTCAACGTCTATGTGAACCGGACTAACAGCTCGCCGTTTGGCACGCCGGTTTACACCATCTCATTTAGCGGCTCCATCACGGTGCCGCAAAGCTGTGAGGTGAACGGTAACCAGGTTATCACCATCAACTTTGGCAATATCGCCTCGGGCAACTTTAAAACCAAAGGGCAAAAACCGTCGGGCTTTACCCCGATTGCCGAGCAGGTACCGGTTAAGTGTGCGGGCGGCATCTCCGAGATGGCCAGTCTGAGTTTTCGCTTTCAGGGGCAGGCGGACAGCAACGAGCCGTCGGCCATCGCCACTGACAATAAAGATATCGCTGTGCAGTTCACTGATATTCTCGGCAACGTAATTACGCCCAACACCGGCACGATCCCTTTCCAACTGGATAACTATGCGGCGACGGTACCCTTCACCGTGTTCCCCATCAGCGCCACCGGCAACAAACCGCAGCAGGGGGTGTTCCATGCGCAAGCGTATATCGTGGTCGATTTTAACTAAGGTGGCGTGAATGATGAGCAAACGGAGTATCGGGCTGTTGGCGATGAGCATGATGATGTCTGTCGCCCACGCCTCAGATAATGGCGTCGAGATCGATATGAGCGGCACGGTGATTGCGTCGACCTGCGACGTGGAAACCACAGATACGTTGCAGACGGTGTATATCGGCAATTTCGCCAGCACGCTGTTTTCGTCGGTCGGTGATGTTTCTCCGTCGGCGGACCTGCTGATTCGGTTGAACAACTGCAGCAGCGGCATTAGCGGCGCAACGGTGAAGTTTAGCGGTACGGCGGATAACGATAACAGCAAACTGCTGGCGCTTTCTGATACCGCGGGAGCGGGGGGAATGGCCGCCGGCGTGGGCGTGGAGATCCTTGATGCGAATAAAAATAGCGTGGCGATCAACACCGATAGCGCTAGCCAGCCTTTGCAAGAAGGCGATAACAATACGCTGACCTTCTTCTTGCGCTACAAGGCGACGAAGATCCCGGTGACCGCGGGTAACGCGTCGTCAGTGATGTACTTTGACCTGAGTTATCAGTAATGAAAAATCGTACTCTTCTTGTCGGTATGCTGTTGCTACTCAGCAGCTTTGCCGCGCAGGCCCATGACGGGCAGGTCTATGTCAGCGGTACGATTCAGGCGAATACCTGCATTGTCGCACCGCAATCGCAGGCGCAAAGCGTGCCGTTGGGAGATATTCCCGGCAAACAATTCTCAGCAAAGGGCAGCGGCTCTCAACCCGTCGCCTTTGTGATTGACTTGCAAAAGTGCGGTGCTGCTGCCAGCGGGGTGGATTTTACCTTTACGGGGACGGCAGACGGAACCGATCGGGAACTGCTGGCACTGGATGGCGCCGAGGCCGCCAGCGGCATTGGTATCGAGCTGCAAAGCGCGGATCACAGCCGATTACCGCTGAATACGGCATCGGCAACCTACCCGATTGACCCGACGCTTGCGGATAACACCTTTCTCTTTTACGCCCGCTATTTGTCGACGGCGGATAACGTGACCAGCGGCGCGGCAAATGCCACGGCCACTTTCACGCTGACCTGGCAATAAGGCAGGATGCTGATGATCAACTGGATAGTATTATGCATAGCGGCTTTCACCTGTTGTTACGCACAAGCTGGCGTGGTCGTTGAGGGAACCCGCTTTATCTTCAATGCCGACAAATCGAGCATCACTTTTACGGTCAACAATACCTCGCAGCAGCGTTTTCTGCTGCTGTCAAAAGTGCTGGATGCGCAGGGCCAGGCTACCCGTGATGTGCCGTTTATGACCACGCCACCGCTGTTTCCTCTCGCGGCGGGGCACAGCAATATTATTCGAATTATACGTACCGGCGGAGACCTGCCGGACGATCGCGAAAGTCTGTTCTGGCTCAGCGTGGCCAGCATTCCGCAAACGCAGGGTAAGCCTTCGCCAAATTCACTTCAGGTGGCGATTCGTAGTCGTATGAAACTCTTCTTTCGCCCGCTGGGGCTGAAGGGACGCGAAGAGGACGCCTATCGTCAACTCACGTGGCAACGCGCCGGAACGCAGGTGCAGGTCAATAATCCGACACCGTATTACGTCACGCTTTTTCATCTTCAACTCAATGGTATTGCGGTGAATAACGTCGGGATGGTGGCACCCTTTAGCCGCGTAACGACATCCGGCTGCCCGGTTGACGGTCCCTGCAGGGTGCAATGGCAAACGATCAATGACTACGGACGAGTGATGCCCGCGCGTCAACAGGCGCTGAACTAATCGTCTGGGGGGCGAACTGTTGTTGCTGACTGGAATAGCGATAGGGGGCGATGTCGATATGTTCGATAATGTTATTCAGATCAATGTATTCCTGGGCTTAACGTTCGCCGGCAAAACGTTAAAAACAGAAGCTCAAAGGATATTAACCGAAGGGATTCGGTTTACTCATAATTAGAACGCGGTCGGTAATTTATCCATATAAACCAGAACGCCAGATTGCACTTCAATATAGTGACCTTTTTTTAATTCAGCGAGTACGTCCATTATTCGGCTGCGGGAGATGCGGGTTCGCCGCTGAATAAAAGAAGAGACTTTAATCTGTCGTCGAATGTCTTCCGGGTAAAGCCACAGCTCCATGAGCAGCGAGCGGATTTTACTGTAGGCATCGTTGCCGACCATTTCGCTGTCACGGGCGCTCATCACCATTACGCGCTGAGCGAGGATCCGCGCGATATCATGCCAGAGATTAAACTCATCACACTTCTCGACGAAGGTATCCAGCGGGATAATCCAGCCGGTACATTCGGTCTCGGCGCGAATATAGTGTTGCGGCCTGGCCGGCACATCGTAGTACAGACTGTAGCCGTCGATAAGCCCCACCACCGTTGGCGCGAACACCGTTGCCATATGCAAATCAACCTGAGCATGGCTAACGGAAAAGCAGCCGGTGGTGACCAACACAATAAAAGCAGTTTCTCTATCATTACTGAGCAACATTTTGGCAGAGGGATTTAAAGTAAATGCGCTACCAAACGGCGCCAGAATAGAATGCAGCGCCATAATTGCCTTTAGTGGTTTCGTTTTTTGACTAAACTCAAATGCATGCAATGAACGAGATGAATCATCTGATTGCGACATGACTTATTTCTCAGTGAATAATATGCGTAAAGTATAGCATGCGTCAGAAGAATGAGTGATTGATATTTTACGATAATTCTCGTTTTCCGTGAGTCCAGGACTAATCTTTTTGTGGTCGGTGAGAATATATA
>NZ_JANEWH010000172.1:0-8429 GCF_028069715.1 Kluyvera sp. Awk 3
CTGTTTGCGCAGCGAAAGAACCAAAAGAAGCGGCCAGAGTCATAACTGCGACAAAAGTTTTGATGCTTTTCATGATATAAACCCTTTAATTTAGTTGTTTGGATAAGGCGTGCTGCCTTGATGAGATAAATATTAGGTCACATCTCTATCAACTAAAAGCGGAGTAATTTGTCGTTATTGTTCAAAATTTTTGACACGATATTTATCGCCTGTTACCGCTCCTCCCCGCAATGATTTCCATAATAAAAACAACGGTCGATCACGATCACATTCCGATTAAAACAAGGTTTTACTTTCCTGAATAAACGAGAAAAGTATTAAGTGTCTAATAACAATATTAGTGTCTAGTGTCTAATTTATTTCGACGCTATTTTCTACTCTATGCAGGACATTGAATAAATGGCGCTGTCAGCAAAAGAAAAACTGTTCCATAAAATACTGACCCACTATGCGGAAAGCCCTTCAGGATTCACGGCTCAGGACTGCGCCGACTTTATGCAGGTGAACCGTAGCGTAATTAGCCATTATCTGAACAGGCTCTGCGATGACGGTCGCTTAAGTAAGGAGAATACCCGGCCGGTACGATTCTTTGTCCAGCGTAACGGGGCACCCACATCCTCGTCGTCCCGATTAGTGTCGAAAAAGACCGATGCCTTTATGCCGTTGATCGGTGCGCAAGGCAGCCTGGCTGAAGCCATTGCGCTGTGCCGCTCGGCGGTAGACTACCCAGGCGATGGCTTACCGATTTTACTCTCGGGGGAGAGCGGCGTAGGGAAAAGCCACCTCGCCTCACTTATCTACCAGTACGCTCTGGAACGCGGTGTCATCGCCGCCGATAAACCCTTCGTCGAACTGAACTGCGCCGATTATGCCAATAACCCCGAGCTGCTTTCCGCCACGCTGTTCGGCTATACCCGCGGCGCGTTCACTGGCGCAGATCGCGATAAACGCGGCGCGTTTGACGACGCCGATGGGGGGTTCCTGTTCCTGGATGAAGTACATCGTCTATCTGCGGAGAATCAGGAGAAGCTGTTCCTGTTTATGGATAAAGGCTATTTCTACCGGCTGGGCGATAACCGTACCCGTCACCCGGCTTCGCTGCGTTTTATCTTTGCCACCACCGAAAATATCGATACGGTACTGCTCAACACCTTCCGCCGCCGCATACCGGTGCGGGTGACGCTCCCCAATTTTATTTCACGTCCCCTGACCGAGCGGATTGCCCAGGTGAATCTGTTCCTGCGCCAGGAAGCGATCAGCCTGCGCAGGGATATTCATCTGGATAATCAACTCATGCACCGGCTTGTCACGTCGCCGGTGCGCGGCAATATTGGCGACCTGAAAAATCAGGTCAAAGTGATGTGCGCCAGCGCCTGGAGCGATAATCGCGATGCGGACGTCATCGCACTACACAGTGCGCACCCTAGCGGAGAAATGCTGGTCATCTCCGCCGGCAAACAGGCAATCGAGCCGGATATCAACACGCTGCTACCCAAAGCAATGCACGATGACATCATTTTTCGCGAGTTTTGCCACAGTGGCAACGTCATGCTGTTGAACCGCAAAATTGAAAACCTGCTGACCACGGTAAACGGCGTTGTCTCTCAGGAGGCGCTGTATAGCGGTTACGTCTGGCAGAACACCATGCACGCCATCAATGAGCTGGAAAATCTGACCGGTGTTCCCTGTGGACAGGATATCCGCAAAGCTATCTGGCTATGCCTGACCTATGCGTTACACACCCCTATACACACTGAGCAGGTCGATGAACTCCAGACCATTGCCGACTATGTCTCCGGGAAGGCGCGACTGCTGGCGGAAGAGTGTATCAGTCTGCTGGCGAAACATGTGGTCAACACGCCTTTGCCGCTGTTGCTGCCTTTACTTAGCTGCATCTTCCATTCACTGGCAGGTGAGGATTCGCCAATCCAGGGCATTATCGTCTCTCATGGGCGCTCCACCGCCTCCAGTATTGCCGGTATCGCCAACCAGTTAACCGGTGGTTACTACTTCAAAGCCTTTGATATGCCCAACGCCACCTCTACCCGTGAAATTATTGACCTGTTGATCGCTCACCTGTCGCGCCTCAGGCAGGGCGACGGCCTGATAATCCTCGTCGATATGGGGTCGCTCAAGGAGATCTACGAAGAAATTAAACTGCATCTGCACGGCGAACTGCTGGTGATTAACAACGTCAGTACCGCCATGGCGCTGGATATCGCAGCTAAGATTCAGGATAAGCTGTCTATGGAGGCGATTATCGAGGGGGCAAAGGGTGCGTATGACGTGGAAACGCGCTACTACGCTGGAATGCTCCCTGGCAATAAAATCATTATCTCCTGCATATCTGGCGAAGGTATTTCGCGCAAGCTGAAAGATATTGTCCAGCGCTACCTGGTACAGGATGAGATCGATATCCTCACGATGGAATATGACGATCTGAAATGGAAAATCGCCCGCGCCGACCCGGCATTGAACGGCACGCGGCTGATCATTACAACCACCGATCTTGAAGCGGGTTATATCCCGCTGATTAGCGTTGAACAGCTGATTAAAGAAAAAACCCAGGTGCTAAAACGCGACTACTTCAACGGCTTGCTGATGGACGGCGGGCTGGAACCCATGGTCGAGGAAGTGGTGAAGTTGTTTACCGTTGAGGGCGTCGCCAGCCGCCTGAATTTCCTCAACCCGGTGGTGATTATTGATGAAGTAGAAGCTGTGATTAAACAGTATGAAGCGTTCTACAAAATTCATTTTGAAAGCTATCTACGCATTAACTTATTTATGCACATCGCGCTGATGATTGAACGCGTGATGGTCAACAACGGCGTTCTTCATCGCGAAGAGGCGCAGTTGACGCTTGAACAACAAGCCTTTGTCGCCGTGCATGACACCTTCTTCCAGGCGCTCAACCGTAAGTACAACATCACGCTGCCGCTCACCGAGGTGCTGATGATTTATGAAATCATGGAACCGTGGATTGCGGCCGACTCCCTCAGCTAAATGCGCTGCCAGCGCAGGCTGGCAGACGCTTCGACACTCCCCTTACAGCCGTTTTCGACACGATTACAACGTGCAGATACTACATTATTTACTAATAAAATCATAAAGATAAAAACATGGCACGGCGGTTGCAATATTCTCAACAGATACCAAAAAAACGAAGGAATACGCAATGCGAGAGATGTACATCGCAACCCACGGGCGCTATGCGGAAGGGATAATCTCGGCGCTGAACCTGCTGGTTGGCGACGATCACGGCGTAACGCCCATTTGCGCCTACTGCGGCGAAATTGGCTCCACAGCCGAACTGGCGGTGCGCTTTGAGGCCATCGCCCAACAGGCGGCCAGCCGGGGAAAAGAGCTGGTGCTGTTTACCGATATGCCCGGTGGGAGCGTCAACAACACCGCCGTACAGATGCTGGTCAAATACCCGCATGTTCATGTTATTAGCGGCGCCAATCTGATTATGCTGATGGAGTTCTGTCTCTCTGAACATACCGATACTCCATCACGCCTGCAGGACGCCATCACCGCCGCCAGCGGCGCGATGCAGTACATGAACGTGCAACCGGAAATTCTCGCCGCTCGCCAGGCCGCCCAGCCTGCCGCTGATGATGATATCGACGACTTTTTTGCCACGGAGCCACAGCCATGAACGTTGTGCTGGAAACGCTCGACAGCCGCTATCTTGCGCCACAGCCGTGTTTAGACTCGCGCTGGCTGAGCGAAGCACTCCGCGAAGTGCTTGCCAAAGTTGACGAGATGATGCCGCGTTTTACCATGACTTTTCCCGCAGCCAGCGCGACTGATGGTCACTACCCGGCAGTAGAGAAGGTCGACTGGACCGAAGGATTCTGGACCGGCATGCTGTGGCTGGCCTGGGAAGTCACCGGCGATGATAAATACCGCACGGTGGCGGAGGGCCTGCTCGACAGTTTTGAAGAGCGCCTCGATAAGCAAATTAAAGTCGATACCCACGACCTGGGTTTTCTCTATTTGCTCTCTTGCGTTAACGCCTGGAAGCTCACCGGCAACCTCCGCGCTCGCAGCCTGGCGCTACGCGCCGCAGAGCTACTGTACCGTCGCTTTAATGAAACGGCAGGCGTGATTCAGGCCTGGGGCGATCTCAACGACCCGGCGCGTCAGGGTCGCATGATTATCGACTGCAATCTCAACGTGCCGTTACTGTTCTGGGCCGCCAACGAAACGGGCAATGCCGAGTGGCGCGAAGCCGCTACGCGTCATCTGGCGCAGGCCGCGCGTTATCTGGTTCGTGAGGATGCTTCCAGCTTCCACACCTTCTACATGGACGTGCACAGTGGCCAGCCGCTGCGTGGCGATACTCATCAAGGGTTTAGCGATAGCTCCTGCTGGGCACGCGGCCAGGCCTGGGGGATTTACGGCTTTGCGCTGGGATTCCGTCATACCGGCGATACCACTCAGCCAGAGCTGGCGCGGAAGCTGGCGCACTATTTTCTCAACCGTCTGCCGGAAGATTTTGTCTGCTACTGGGACCTGATCTTCACCCCGCAGGACAACGCTCCGCGCGATACGTCTGCCGCCGCAGTCGCCGCCTGCGGTCTGGCGGAGTTGCTGACGCTGCTGCCGCTAACCGATCCACTACGCCCCGCCTATAACAACGCCATCGAACTGATGATGCGCAATTTACGCGAGCGCTATTTTGCCCACACGCAGGACGGCCTGCTGCGTGAAGGCGTTTATAACTTTGGCCGCAACATGGGCATTAACGAACCTAACCTCTGGGGCGATTACTTCTATTTCGAAGCCCTGGTTCGCCTTTCCCGCGTCTGGACACCCTACTTTTGCTAACTGGAGCTACACATGATTTCTTTAGTACGAATTGACGATCGCTTGATTCACGGCCAGGTTGCCGTGGTCTGGACCAAGCACCTCGGCGTAAACCGCATCCTGGTCGCCAACGATCAGATCGTGAATAACGAAGTGCAGAAGATGTCGCTGCGCATGGCGGCCCCTGATACCGCCAAGTGCGCCATTATGGCGGTCAAAGACGCAGGCGATATCCTCAATGACCCGCGCTCCGAGGCCATGAAAATTATGGTGATCGTTAACAATGCCGCCGACGCGCGTCGACTGGTCGAGCAGGTTGAGGGGATAAAAACCCTGAACGTCGCCAACTTTGGGCGCATTACGGACAATCTGGCGGCGAAAAAACGCATTAGCGACACCGTGTACGTTACACCGGAAGATGTCGCCGATTTTCATGCCATCGCCGCACGCGGCGTGAAGGTGGAATACCAGGTTCTGCCATCTCATCCGGTGAAAAATCTGATTGAGATGCTGGATAACGCTGCTAGCTAAGCGAGGTCGCTATGTTAACGTCTGCACTGCTTGTCGCGCTGGTGATGTATATCGCCAAGTTCGCTGACCATACGTTAGGCCAGCCGCTGATTGAACGGCCGCTGATCTGCGGCGCAATGGTGGGTTTCGTACTGGGTGATTTTCAGCAGGGGATCATCATCGGCGCAACGCTGGAGCTGATTTTTCTCGGCACTATCACCATTGGCGGCTCGGTACCGGCCGATCTGGCTGTAGGCTCGGTTCTGGCAACCGCCTTTACCATTTTGACGAAAGCGGAACCTGCCGTCGCCGTCGCGCTTGCGCTGCCCATCAGCCTGCTGGCGGTCTTCGTTTACCAGGTTCTGAAGCTGGTTTATACCGCGCTGGTCGAGAAATATGACGCCTTGCTTGAAGAGGGGCGCGACCGCGCCGCGCTCGGCATCACGCTCGGGATGACAATGTTCTACGGCGTGCCGTTCGCGGTGCTGGCCTTCTTCGGCATTCTGTTCGGCACCGACGTGATCCGCAGCCTGGTCGAAAGCATTCCGGATACCGTGATGCGCGGGATGACGGCGGTGGGCGGTATTCTGCCTGCGCTGGGCTTCGCCATCTTGTTAAAGGCGCTGTGGAACCGAAATATTGCCGCATTCTTCTTTATCGGCTTCGCCATGGCGGCTTATCTGCAACTGCCGATTATGGGCATCGCGATTATCGCCGCTTCCGTTGCCGTTTATCTCTGCTTCAACGAATTCAACCAGTTGAAAGCCAATAAACACGCCACCACTGCCGCAAGCGCGTCGGTTGATGATAAGGACGGGTTCTTCAATGACTGATATCCACAACAGCGCAGTAAGCGCAGGCGACGACAGCAAGAACGAAAAAAAGATGTTCCGCCAGCTGTTCTTCCGCCAGTTCCAACTGCTGGGCTCCATGAACTTCACCCGAATGGAGGGGTTGAGCTACGGCTGGATTCTGGCGCCGCTGCTCAAGAAAATCTACACCGGCAACCCGCACGGTTACGTTGAGTCGCTAAAACGTAACAGCCAGTTCTTCAATACCAACCAGCATCTGGCGCCATTCATTATGGGCCTGACGCTATCGATGGAAAAAGAGAACGCCGCGAACCCTAATTTTGATACTTCCAGTATTAACGGCATCAAAGTGGCTTTAATGGGGCCGTTCGCGGGCGTCGGCGATTCATTCTTCTATGGCGTGCTACGCATCATCGCCACGGGGATTGCTATCGGCCTGGCCTCACAGGGAAACCCGCTAGGGCCACTGCTGTTCCTGCTGATTTACAACATCCCGAGCTACCTGCTGCGCTACTACGGCGGGGTAATGGGCTACCGGCTAGGTTCGAAGTATATCGCCGAAGCCACGCAGTCCGGCTTGCTCTCGTGTATCACCAAAGCCTCAGCCATGATGGGTCTGATGATGGTAGGCGCGATGAGCGCCAGCATGGTGAAATTTACCACCACCTTTAAAACCACCATCGCCGGACAGCCTTTCGTATTGCAGGAGATCCTCGACAAAATCTGCGTCGGGCTCATTCCACTGCTGCTGGTGTTGGGATGCCTGAAGCTGTTGAATAAAAAGGTGAGCCCAAACAAGGTGCTGATTATGCTAATCGTCTTTGGCTTTGCCGCCGCAGGCGTTGGGATTATTTAACCGCGGCCCCCATTATTGGGGGCCTGTTAACAACAGGATATCCAATGAAGAAAGCGCTCACCTGTTGTGCGTTAGCGTTGGCTCTCACAAGCCTGAGCAGCATGGCAAAGCAAGACAAAATGGCAGTAATCGATCATCAAATCGCGTCCTGGGTCGCCCAACACAACTACTCAGGCGCGGCGATTATTATCGTTAAAGATGATAAGCCCATTTTTGAGAAATATTACGGCGGCTACACATCACAGACTGAGGTTCATATTGCTTCGGCAGGGAAATGGCTGGCTGCCGCAACTATCGCCTCTCTCGTTGATGACGGAGTCCTTTCCTGGGACGATCCGGTCAGAAAGTGGTTACCTGCTTTTACCGACTCAAAAGGTGATGCCACCCTGCGCCAACTCTTTTCACATACCTCAGGCTACCCAGACTATCAACCTGCCAATAAACCAGAAGATCACTATCAAACACTAACAGAATCCGTTGCTCATATTTTACCCCTGCCATCCGTTAACCCACCAGGCACGACATTCAATTATGGTGGACTCGCGATGCAGGTTGCCGGGCGCATGGCCGAAGTCGCCAGCGGAAAATCGTGGGAATCTCTGTTTCAGGAACATATTGCCCAACCACTCGGTATGACCCACACCGGATTCACCCCAGTGAGTGAGGAGCAAGGATTTAGCCCAATGCTCGCCGGCGGGGCAAGAACAACGCTTGCAGACTATCGACGCTTTCTCCAGATGGTTGCCCATAATGGGCAATTTGAAGGCCGGCGAATTCTGAGCACAGCTGCGATTACCATGATGCAGAGCGATCAGATCCAGGGCGCTAAATTATTGCCTGGCGCGGTCAATCGCTATGTGCAGGATGTTCGGGGACAAGCCCGGAATGATATCTATGGACTTGGCGAATGGCGGGAACAGGTCGACAACCAGGGCCGTCCGCTACTCATCAGTAGCCCAGGTTGGGCGGGCAGCTATCCCTGGATTGATAAGACCAATAATAGCTATGGCGTAATATTGGCAAAAGTGAATCTGTCGGTGGCACACAAAACAGGTTTTAATAGTTTTTATGCTGGACCGCAGCTTATTCCAGCTATTCGCGAGGCGCTCGCGACCCAGTAACGAAAAAAGCGCCCCAAGGGCGCTCTTTCGACAGTAGCAGATAGCTTATTTGGTCAGTTCTGCGGTCATATGCACGCGGTTACCGGTGTAAGCCTGGGTAATTTTGTAAGAGCTGGCGCCCGCTTGTTCAGCCTGAGCGGCAATTTTCGCTTCCGCACCGTCAATGGTTGAGGCGGTTGCGGTCACTGTTTGCGCTGCGAAAGAACCAAAAGAAGCGGCCAGAGTCATAACTGCGACAAAAGTTTTGATGCTTTTCATGATATAAACCCTTTAATTTAGTTGTTTGGATAAGGCGTGCTGCCTTGATGTGATAAATAT
>NZ_JANEWH010000173.1:0-8424 GCF_028069715.1 Kluyvera sp. Awk 3
CCAATATATCCTGCACCACCTGTTACCAGAATCTTCATTTTATCTCCAACTTGAGCTCATCAATGCTAATAAACCCACTGACCTATTTTTGTTTAATATTTGTGAAACTCAATGAGTTACAGTTAATACGAAATGTTTTTACACGCACGCTACCGCCCCTGGCTCTATAGCTACCAGTGCACTAGCCACACCAACGATGTCGCAAACCACATTTGTCAAGAAAAATTTATAACCCGTAAGAATACAAGAACCCGCATCATTTTCTTCTTAAATGTGTTAGAAAACAAGGGAAAACGCATACTCGCGTATGTAAACATAGCCTTTAAATTGACATTAATATGATCTACATGAAGCAAGTCAAAAAAAATGGCAGCTAAAGAAACCTATGCAAATATGCATAGGTTTATTCTCGTCTGCCATTAGCCGTTCTACTTAATTCTTAGGAGAATTATCAGGATAACAACCTCACAATCTCCTCGCGGAACTTCGCCCCATCCTTCACATTCCGCAACCCATACTGCACAAACGCCTGCATATACCCCATCTTCTTCCCGCAGTCGTAGCTCTCACCCGTCATCAGCATCGCGTCAACAGACTGCTTATTCGCCAGTTCGGCGATCGCATCCGTCAGTTGAATACGGCCCCACGCCCCCGGCACGGTCTTCGCCAGTTCAGGCCAGATATCGGCGGAAAGTACGTAGCGGCCTACGGCCATCAGATCGGATTCCAGCGTCTGCGGCTGGTCAGGTTTTTCGATAAAATCAACGATGCGGCTAACTTTACCTTCGACATCCAGCGGCTCTTTCGTTTTGATGACGGAGTATTCAGACAGGTCGCCCGGCATACGTTTCGCCAGTACCTGGCTACGTCCGGTTTCGTTGAAACGCGCCACCATGGCGGCAAGGTTATAGCGCAGCGGGTCGGCGCTTGCGTTGTCCAGCACGATGTCCGGCAACACAACCACAAACGGGTTATCGCCGACAATCGGATGCGCGCACAGGATAGAGTGCCCCAGGCCCAGCGGCTGCGCCTGGCGAACGTTCATGATAGTCACGCCAGGAGGACAGATCGATTGAACTTCAGCCAGCAGCTGACGCTTAACGCGCTGCTCAAGCAGTGCTTCCAGTTCATACGAGGTATCGAAGTGGTTTTCCACCGAGTTTTTCGATGCGTGTGTGACCAGAACGATTTCTTTGATCCCTGCAGCAACCACTTCGTCGACGATGTACTGAATCATCGGCTTGTCAACGATCGGCAGCATCTCTTTAGGGATGGCCTTCGTGGCAGGTAGCATGTTCATACCCAATCCCGCTACCGGAATGACTGCTTTCAAATTAACCATTATCTTGTCCACCTATATATCGGTTGATGAATTATAGCGATTAAACATGTTTAATCCACTCTGTTTTGTCATAGTACTGATTTGAGTCAGGATGATCCCTGGATGTAATCCGATAATTCAGTGGATTGCCGTGCTCAGCGGCGCGGCAGCGCGAAATTGAGGCGTTCTGTGTTGACAACATGCTGATCGACCCGATCAATATCCACCGCCGCCTGCCCTTTCTCATTCACCGCCCTCACGTTCGCCAGCGACAGCAGCGTATCCTGCTTCGCCATAAACTTCCCACGCACATCCTTGCGTAAATCGAAGTTCAGCTTCAGCGCAGGCCCACGAGAGGAGAGCTGCATCACATTGATGTTCCTCAAAAAAATGTGTTGCGGTTTGTTATGAATCTCCAGCGAAGCGTGCTTCATGGACAGGTTGGTGATAGAGACAAACGAGGGGTTGTTACCCGAGGAAATTTGAATACCGCGGACCGTATAGGCCAAAGCACTGTTGTCCATCTGTATATTATTCAGGCGGAAGTTTTGCGGTATCGACAAATAATTACCTTTGATAACACCGTAGCCAATCAGCATTCCCGCGCTATTAACCATATCGACACCATCAATAACGAAATTATCACAGCCGTAGATCGCCACCGTGGCGTTATCTATTCCCGCCTGCTTGCTGAATTCCGGCGTGATATTGCTGGCTTTCACATTACGTATAATAAAGTGTTTGCCGTTTTCCACGTGCACCAGCTGGCGGCAGTTGCTGCCGGTGATGTTGGCGACGACAAAGTTTTTCACCGCCTGCTCTTCCGGGTAGCCATTATCGTAGGTGCTGCCGGCCAGGCCGATCCCGATGCCCCAGTTGACCTTACCGTTGGTGCAGTCGATATGGTCGATGACGTGGTCGGAGATAAGGATATTGCGGTCGTTAATCGCCACGTTCCACTCAATGGCGTCGCCCTGCAGATAGCTGAAGTGGCAGTGGGTGATGTTCACATCCAGCCACTGATTATGGTAGCCCTGGCGCAGAATACCGTAATTGGCTTTGGTGATGGTCAGGCGGGTAATGGTCAGATTACGCAGCGTACGCTTGTCTTTCCCGCCGATGAAAATCTGCGCCACCGGGCCGTAGCCGCTCATCGTCAATCCGGCAATCGTACAATCACTGCCACGCACGTCCAGCGTAATGTTGTAAAGGCTGGCATCACCGCTGCCAATAACCTGGCAGCCCTTTTGCAGGATAAAGCGCCCGCGCCCGTTGCCTTTCAGGGCACCGGCAACCGCCAGCGTTTTCCCCGGCGGCAGCGTAATCGCCGTATTGATATTGTCGCAAACCACACTCGCTGGCACGTTGACCGTGTCGGCCTGCGCGAAGGCCTCATTGAACGCGCGGATCCAGTCGCCATTGTGCACGTAGTCACGTATGTCCACTGCCGAGCGCTTCTCGGCGGCACGCGCGCCAGTTGCTGAAAGTACCGGTAAGGCCGCGGCAAGCGTTGCCCCGGCGGTAAGGAAGTAACGTCGGGTTAAGGTGTGCATAGCGCCTCCTTAGCAAAGCGTCTGCAGCAGGCTGGCAAGCTGCCGGTTAATCACTTGCTGATTAAAATCGGTTTCGACTTTCTCACGTGCGCGCGCCAGCACCGGCTGGAGGCTGTGCGCATCCATCCGGCCAAGTGATTGCAGTTTGTCCGCCAGCGCCGTGGCGTCGTACTCCTCCACCAGCCAGCCGGAATGACCGGAGTCAATCAGTTCCGGGATGCCGCTGTGGACCGTCGACAGCACCGGGATCCCCACCGCCATCGCCTCCATGAGCGCCACCGGAATACCTTCCATATCGCCATCGGCCCCCGTTACCGAGGGCAGCAGGAAGACGTCAGCTTCATCAAGCAGCATTTTCACTTCATGACTGGGCTTAAAACCTGGCATTTCTACGTGATCTTCCAGCTGATACTGTTCAATCAGGGTGCGCAGACGGCGCTCCCACGGCCCGATGCCGAGGATGCGATAGCGAAAGTTGACGCCACGCTCTTTCAGCTGACGGCAGGCCTCAATCGCTACATGTAGCCCCTTTTTCTCAGTCAGACGCGCAACGGAGAGTATCTGCAAGCAGCCATCGGGCGCTTTTAGCGGGCGCAGCGAAAAGCGGTCCATGTTTACGCCCATTCTTGATACGGTAATTTTATCCGTCGGGCAGCCCATCGCCTGCAGCCGGTCGGCCCACAGTTGGCTGATGGGCAACATCATGTCGCCGCGGCGGAACAGCTGCTGATATTCGCTGGTGTAGTGGTTCAACACTCCGCGGCTTGAGATATCAATACCGTGAAAGACGGTGGCTATCTTCCCGTCGATCACCCCCAGTTCGCGCAGCTTGGCGGCGGTCACGCCCGCCGGGCCAAAGTGGGCGATGTAAACATCGGCGACAATCGGCGCGGGCGTGCGGCTACAGATAGAAGAGAGGATCAGGTTGCGCGCCTCCTGCCCGTAGCGCCGCGCGTTTAACGCCCGCCAGACGGCGGGACGGTGTAAACCGCGCAACGTGCTGAACGCGCGATAGCGTAGCTTCTCCAGCGCCGTTGACGGCTCATCCTGTAACCAGCGAACTTTGTCCGCCAGTTGATATTGGGTATAAGCCGCATGAGTGTTGGTCAGGTCGCCCTTTTGCAGAGCGACAATCTCCACCTCATAACCCATCTCGATAAACGCCACGATCTGGTTTAAGACAAACGTCTCAGACGATAAAGGAAATTTCAGCAGGAAGAAGCTGACTTTCATCGGCCCTCCCGGATGCGGTTCAGCACCGATTCAATCATGGTGAAGCCCTTCTGGCGTTCCCCCTCCACCGCCGCGGCGACTTTCTCGCCCAGCGCCGGAAGCTGGTTGAGAATATCGCCCACCACGCCTTGCATCGAGCCGTCGAGCAGGTGACGAATGTCGATGGCCATCTCAGGCATACCCAGCTGCTGCATAATGCCCGCTGATTTGTGCTCGTAGTTAATGGCAATCGCCGGCGTGCCGAAGTTCATCGAGATAATCGCCGAGTGCAGGCGGGTACCGATAGTCAGTTCGCAGGAGGCAAGAATTTTGCCAATCTCCACGTCATTAAGTTCGTCCATGGCGATATGGAAATGCTCGCGGTTTTTAACGTACTGCGCCATGCGCAGCGCGACCATGCGGTCATCGCGGTTGTAGCGGTCGATACTGGTACAGGTAGAAAGCGCCAGCACCTGATAACCGTCGTCAATCATACGGTTCACCACCTCGGCAAACGCTTTCTCATAGGCCTGCTGGGTTGTACCCAGACGCTTATCAAACGGCTCCAGCTCGCGCAGAGTAATCGCCACGGTTTTACGCTGTGCGGTCAGGTTCAGCCAGTGCTGTACCGCGTAGTTCGGTTCGAAACTGTCGTTACGATGCTCAACCAGCCAGGCGGTGTCCACGCCCTGCTCCACCTTACCGGTGTCGATATTCGCCTTCGCCATCAGCTCACGGCTGACGGTTTCACGCAGAATCAACGCGTTAGTGCGGCCAAAGACGTAGTTCGCCAGCTCGTTGAAGTCCGGGTTCTGGAACGGGCCAACGCTGTGGCCAATCATGTAGATAGGCTTGTTGGCCATAAAGGCGCACAGCGGGTACTCAAAGTGAGTCAAGCCGTAGAGATCGACGTAGTTCGACCCACCTACCTGAATAATCGCGTCATAGTTGCCAAGGAAGCGCACAAACTCATGAAACTCTGGCGCAATTTCAAAGTTGCGCAGTTTGCCTTCGCCGGTCACCTTAGCCAGCAGGATCTTGTGCTGGAAGCGGCGACGCAGCACTTTCTTCACGCGCCCGCTCACCCCAGCCGCCGCCTGCTGTTTCTGGCTCAGCTGATACAGCGGATCGGCAATAATCTCACGCCCCTGCAACCAGGAGGAACTGATCGGGAAACGGCTCATTACGTCCATTTCAACGTCCGACTGCTGGCGAAGAATCGCATCGAGCAGGCCGCGCATAATCGCGCTGTCGCCGCGGTTGCCGCAGGTGTGGTTTCCCAAAATTAGTAATTTCATCATGGCCTCATCAAAAAGGGGTTCAAGCAAATCAATCAGGAACGCGTAATAACGTTTTCAGTTTTCCGCTCCGACAGAGCGGTTTTTTTAGTTCAAGCAACAGGCTGTGGCGCGACAGCATGATCACCAGCGCAAAGCTGACTACCCCCGCCAGCACCTGCATCGCCAGCAGCGCGGAGAGAGAAACGCTGCCTTCCAGCAGTCGCCCCACCGCGTAGCTTGAAATCAGCGTCGGCAGGGAGAGACGAAACGGCAGCCACAGGCTCAGCAGGTAATCGCGGTAGCCCGGCCCCAGCACCGGTTTAATCATCACGAAGTAGCTGAGGATGGTGTTGATGATTTGCACCAGCAGGAAGCCCAGCGTGACGCCAATCGCGCCGCCGAGCTGCCCGCCGATAATCACCGCAGGAATAAACAGGAAGGTCTTAAAGACGTTGAATTTAAAGCTGATATCCACTCGCGCTTTGGCCATCAGCAGCGAACCGATCGGGTTGCCCACCGAGCGCAGCAGCCCCACCACGCACAGCAACTGGAGGATCGGCACGATGTGCAGCCATTTGTCGCCAAACACCAGCGGCACAAAGTTATTGCTCACCACCATTAGCCCCAGCAGCGCCGGGAAATTGATGATCCCCACCACCGACAGCAGCTTGTAGAAGTTCACTCGCAGCTTGTCGGTGTCGTCCTGAATCTTGGCGAACGCCGGGAACAGCACGCGGGTGATGATTGGGTTAAGCTTCATCGGCGGTACCACCGCCACGTTGTAGGCGAGGTTATAGCCCCCGGCCACGCTGGCGCCGAGGATGCGCGCGAGCGTCAGCGTCGACAGGTTAGTGTTGATGTAGTTAACAATACTGTCCGCCGTCAGCCACGCGCCAAAGCGCAGGTTAGGCATGACCGTGGCCAGCGAAAAATGCAGACCTGGACGGTAAATCTTGCGGCCAAAATAGCCGAACAGCAGCGTACGTACGGCGCTGTTGACCAGATAACCCAAAATTGCGGTCATCGCCAGCGGCCAGAAGCAGGCGCTAATCACCGTAAAGGTAAAGCCCGACAGCACCGCTGCGGTCTCAATGGAGCCGATTTTGTTAAACTCCAGCTCTTTTTGCATCAGCGCACGAAATTGCTGGCCGTGGGGGATCACCACGAAGGCCAGCGACAGCGTTTTGATCAACGGCGCGAGATCCGGGTTGTGCAGCAACCGCGCAATGGTATCGCTCAGCAGATACACCGCGGCAAACACCGCAATCCCCAGCCCGACGTTCAGCCAGTAGAGCGTGGTCAGCTCAATCTGGCTGATGGCTTTACGCTGAATAATCGAGTTGGCGATACCAAAATCCGACAGCGTGTCCGCCAGCGCGATAATCACCAGCGACACGGTGAGCAGACCAAACTGATGGCCGTCAAACAGCCGCGCCAGCACGGTCATCTGCGCCAGCCCCAGGCCAATAATCACCACCGTCGCCATCGCCGACCATTTCGCGCCATTGATGGTTTTTTCTCTCAGGCCCATGTCACTTCCTCAGTAGGCTGCTTTGTTGACAAAGCCTTTGAACACCGTCAGGAAGACGATCTTGATATCGAGCCACAGGCTCCACTCGCGGATGTATTCGAGATCGAACTCCACCCGTTTTTCCATCTTCTCGAGGGTATCGGTTTCACCGCGCCAGCCGTTGATCTGCGCCCAGCCGGTAATGCCAGGCTTCACTTTGTGGCGCAGCATGTAGCCTTCAATCAGTTGACGGTACTGCTCGTTGTGCGCCACCGCGTGCGGACGCGGGCCGACGATAGACATGCCGCCGGTGAGCACGTTGATAAACTGCGGCAGTTCATCCAGCGAGGTGCGGCGCAGGAAGTTGCCGACACGGGTCACACGCGGGTCGTTCTGCGTCGCCTGTTTCACCACCTTGTCGTTCTCCATGACCTTCATTGAGCGGAATTTCCACACCTTGATCGGCTTACCATCCATGCCGTAGCGGGTCTGGCGGAAGATGATGGGGCCCGGCGAACTCAGCTTCACCGCCAGCGCGATGCAACACAGCGCAGGCGAAATCAGCAGCAGAATGCCCAGCGCCAGCACGATATCCTCCAGCCGTTTGATAATACGATTCACCCCGGAGAGCGGCGTGTCGTACAGCGGCACCAGCGGAATACCGTTCACCACCTCTACGCGTGAATGCAGGATGTTGAATGTGAAAACATCCGGGATCAGCAGCACCGAGCAGGTGGTGTCGGCGAGAGAACGGACCACCTCTTTAATCTGGCTCTCTTCCTGCATCGCCATCGAGATGTAGACGTTGTGGATTTTGCCGCTGCGGGCATCGTCGAGCAGTTGTTCAAGATTGCCCATCCAGTCGGCGTTAACGCCGCCCGGTTTAGCATCGTAATAGCTGCCGACCACTTCATAGCCCAGCCACGGCTGGTTGCGGAAGCTTTCGAGCAGCGCCTGCCCTTCCGGCATGTCCCCCGCGACGGCCACATAGCGGGTGTTATAGCCGCGATGGCGCAGCATGCCAGCGCCGTAGCGAATGAACGCACGGCTCGCCAGCATGCCGATGGTGCTAATCAGGTACCACGCCAGCCACATGGTAAAGTTGGTATTAAAATCATCGTTAAACGCCAGCAGTCCGGCGGCAAACACCAGGCTTAGCGTCCAGTTCTGCAACAGCAGCAGCAATTCGGTGGTGATACGCACGCCGCGCCAGGAGCGGTAGAAATCGGTAATCCCGCCAATCATCTGGAAAACGACCAGCGTCACCAGCGCCATCAACAGATGGAGATATAAAAACGGCAACGCAACCGCCTGACACACCAGCCACAATCCCCCCAACATGATGGTGATGTCGGAAAAACGCTGCACCATGGAGATTAACGATGCATTCGTTTTAGCTCGTTCGCGCTTTTTTAGAGTCGTCATCGTTGGTCCTATTCGTCGTTTCCCCTCACCCCGGCCCTCTCCCCAAAGGGCGAGGGAAAAAACCAATCCGCAGCCTGCACGTTCGGTTCCCTCTCCCCTCTGGGGAGAGGGTTAGGGTGAGGG
>NZ_JANEWH010000174.1:0-8353 GCF_028069715.1 Kluyvera sp. Awk 3
TAGTTATGTTGTACGTCTATTTAATAAGGAATGAGTTGGGATTAATCTTATTTGTTTTGCGCTGTAGGGAATGTTTTTAAAGCTCTGGTTAGGGTTAGAATATAGCTGGTGGTAATGTTGACACATAATCATCAGAGCATGACAACTTAGAAAAAGGATGAGCAGGATAATCGGTTTTTGAACGCGGTATAATGATCTATCGCGCTCCGCAAGTATTATATTATCACGTATCTTGCTCTTTTCTGATATCCACTTATATGATCACCGCTTCGTTCAGGCGGTGGGTTAGGGTGTTGAGTTGGTCCAGACGTTTTACGATGGTTTTATCGTCGTACTGATACATTCCGGCGAAGGCAATCGCGGCGCGATCGGCCCCAATAGTACGAGCCATTGAGATCTCGCCGTCGTCGTGACACCAGAGCACATGCTCTTGTTTACGTTTTTGCGTGATATGTGGGTAGAGGCGCTGCCATTGCTCTGTCGTAAAACGTTGGCGCAAAGCATCATCATCTTCCACTGCTAGTAGAGCCATGCCTATTACTGATTCCCATACGGGCCGCGTTTCAAATCCCGCTAGTGCCTGACTGACCCGCGAACCGGGTTCGTGACCTGCCCCCAGAATTAGATACAACTATCAGTTAGTAATGTCGGTTGGTTTTTCTTCATATTCTTGCGTGCGCCCCAGCGTTCATGGCGGGCATAAGCCATGCGCAGCAGGTCTGTGATGTCGTCTGACGAGCGGTTCGGGGAGTGATGAGGCGCGCGGGGCCGATCGTGAAGACCGGAAACGCCTTCCAGAGCCCAGCGGTGAAGGCACTTATAGCTGATGGCGGGAGATACGCCGTAAAGACGGCAAAGCGCACGGATGTTCGCCCCGTGTTGCGAGGCGAACAGAACAAACTCAGAACGTAATGACATGGTATCTCTCTCATCCCAGGGCATAAGTGACTCCATAAGCGGGTTCTTATGCCTTAGTTGTAAGTGTCTACCATGTCCCCGGACTGTACAAACGATTAGGGGATAACCTTTACGATTATCCGCTGATAGCGCGTTAAACGCGGCATGCCGTGATCGGTGACTGCCAGAATAATGTGCATCGTACCGGTCCCCGGGGGCATTACGCGGGCGTCGGTGACATCAAACCAGGCCTGAGGTTGATCGGCATTTTTAATGTCGAGCATCACTCCGCTGGCCGCATTGGACAGCACTCGGGTTCCCGCCTCCGCGTAGGCGAACCATTCGTAGGAGAGTGCGTCGCCATCGGGATCGGTTGAGCCCACGGCGCTAAGGTGAACACGCTCGCCTTTTTTCACCGTCAGCTCCGCCGGATGAGCCAGTTTAGGCACTGGCGGATGATTAGCCTCGTTATAGGGTTTGACGGTCCAGTCCATGCGGGCGGCAAAGTCATTTTGATAGGCGGAACGCCAGCGCCAGATCGTGGCGTGGTTGCTGGTGTGCCAGCGGTTATCAAGCCCTAAAACTTCATCCTGGGCGTTGGTCCAGATAGGGCGCGTCTCTTCGGTGAGGAACCAGCGCTCTTTGCGCGGCGTGTAGAGTTCATAACGACCACCCCATCCGCCCCAGTCCGGATGTTCGGGACGGGATAAACCGTTATTAATTAAGTTCATCCATGCGGGAGTATCGCCCTCCATCATAAATTTCCAGCGGGGATATTCTGCGCCCAGCGGGCCTTTGCTGCGGACGTTTTTATCCAGCCATTCGTTGGTCACCAACTGGTAATCGGGGCCGGTAAAGCGGCCATGGAAATAATCACCGCCAATGCCAATCCAGGTGGCGTGATGGAAGCCGCCGCCGGCATTCTGGCCCGGTGAGACGATGTAAAACAGTGAAGGAAACGTTTTGCGTATCCACGGGCCGCTGTTGTCCTGATCGGAGATGGCATAGACGCGCAGTTTAGCGACGAATTTCGCCAGTTGTTCCGGGGTACGTGTGTGGCTTACCTTCCACAGCGCCTGCGCCAGCACGTTCGGCACTCCCCAGATGGAGACCCACAGCGGGCGCTCATCCTGGCGATCGACGGCCTCGATCAGCCGCTCAGAACCGCTGGAGTCTTTGCCTTCACCCACGGCGGCCATATCGTGAACTGGCAGACCCTGCGCGATGGTATTGAGCAGCGTTTGAGCGGCCGGGAAGCCCGGCTCGTGAAGTTCAAGGTTGTCGCGTACCTGGCCATAACCCTTAACGATATTGACGATACGCTCAGGCTCGACCTGGTCTTTATTTTTTCCCGTCGAGGTGGCGACCAACCCTTCGATATCTATCTGGTTGGCGTAGGTCATCAAACGCACCATCGACATCTGATCGTCCGGGTCATCGCCGATATCGGTCAGGACAAACAGGCGCGGTTTTACATGCGCGGTAGTTTGGCCCGCATCAGGTTCTTCTGCGATAGCGGACAGCGGATAAAACAGGCCGCTTCCGGCGAGACACAGCCCTGTCTGGAAGGCGATAGCATAAACGGTCTTTTTATATTCAAGCGGAAGTTTCATAGGGTGAAGTTCCATTTGTAGAGGTAAAAGGCAACGTTCAGATACCTATTTTTTCGGGCTAAGGAGGCGCTCAGTGCGAGCCGCAAAGTCGGCCAGGTAACTGGCGCGCCACTGGTTGATGGTTTTAATCCCCTGCTGGGGGCCAAATGGCGGTACTTCCTCGCTCAAAGCCGGATCGGGGTTGTCTGTCCACCAGTTAGGGTAGCGGCTGGAGGGGGTTGCAGAAGTGAGGGCTGCAGGGGGAACCGATTTGAAGCTGCCGCCTTTGTTATTGTTCAATGCGGGCCAGTTGGACTCAATCGTGTAGGTCCAGACCTGCGATGCTTTCGGCACAAAACGGAAATGCCACACGCCGTCGGCATCGGCAAAGCCGGGAAAGCGATCGGTTACCGTTGCGGAAGCGGGAACCACCAGGTTGGCGGTAGTGCCAGCCGGAGCAATGCCTTCAGGACGCACAATCAGCTCGACCATGCCATAGGTTTCAACCACATCCGCAGATGTCGGCGCTCCGTTAAAGGTATAGGCGGGACGATCCCAGGCGCGGACAAAGCGACCGCCGCCTTTACTCTCCTGCGTAGGATCTTCCGGATTCGGTCCTAACACCCAGGCCACGGCAGGCGTATCGCCCATCTTGAGCTGGCCTGCGCCGTAGGCATTAAAAAAGTCTCCCAGCGCGCCATGCCCTTTAATATGTCTGGCGACAAAGGTGGCGCCATCCAGGTCGCCCGTCTGGTCGCCGCCGGTGAACCAGCCGCGGTAAGTCGAGTTGTTTTCAATAATGTGCAGGTCAGGATGATGGCGGAAAATGTAGTTATAGGCCGCGGTGGACCATTTTTTATTTGGCCCACCGATATAGTAGACGCGGATTTTTGGCTTGATGGTGGGATCGTCGTGCAGCGCTTGTGCCAGATCGTCAATGCCGCCCCATACCAGGATCCACAGCGGGCGAGGGTCAGAGCGCTTTGCCGCCTCGATAATCAGTTTTGATCCCTCGGTAGGCTGGCTATAGCCTTCTGGCGGCGCGGAGTCCATCCCGCCCTGGCGGGTTATCCCGCGCAGATAATCCGGCGAAGGGTAATCGCGGGACCAGGTTTTCAGCGTGGGGTAATCCATCGCATAATGGTCGATGGTTTTTAAAATTTCATTGGCGCGATCGCGTACCGGCCCCCAGGGGGATGAAATGAGTCCCTCAAGCTGCATCGCGTCGGCAAAGAGCAGCAGATGCACCAGCGACTGATAATCATCAAAGTCGGTACCACCAATATCGGTGCTGACAATAACGCGGGGTTTGGACGCTGAATGCAATGCCGGTTCGCCGGATGTGGGTGGGTGAGCATAAGCGAAATGCGTTAACGACAGCGCCAGCGTTAATAAAATGACTTTTCCTTTTGCCTTTAATTTCACAGCAGCCATAAGTTCTCCAGGGTCTTTTTCATTTTTTGTCGGTAAACACGTATTCCAGCGGCGTGAGGAATCATGGCACATATCTGGTGCAAATCCGTTTTATGATTTTTCTAAATTGGTTTATTCAGCTTTAAAAACAATAAATTAATTTATGAAATGCTTTTTCATTGTGCCTTGCCGCTGTGCTATCTTGATAATTCTTCCCGCTCAGGAATAACGCCATGACGACGCGAAAACAGGAGCTGTTCCGTATAGCGCTGATGCTGAAAGCGAAAGGGCGTTACGGTCGCAGCATTATTGAAGGCATTTGCGAGTACATGAAGTCGACGCGTCTGCAGTGGGATTTCCTGCTGGAGGAAGATTTTCGCTCTTCGCCCGCCAGCCTGCTGGAATGGCAGGGCGATGGCATCATCGCCGACTTTGACGATCCCACGTTAACGTCACTGCTGGCGGAGGTGACTATGCCGGTCGTCGGGATTGGCGGCACCTATCAACTGAACAACCCGGCACTTCGTTCGCTACCGTATGTCGCTTCGGATAATGCAGCGCTGGTGGAGCTAGCCTATCAGCATCTTATCGATATGGGCCTGCCGCGATTTGCCTGCTATTCCATTGAGCCGACGATCATGAACCCGTGGGCAGTAGAGCGCGCGCAGGCATTTCGTCAGCTCGTCGAAGCGGATGGCTATCGGGCGGAGATTTATGAAGGCGTGCCAACCCATGCCCTGGTCTGGCAAAACATACTGGAGAACCTGCGTGACTGGCTGCACACGCTGGAAAAACCGGTGGGCATTATCGCCGTGACGGACTCCCGCGCCCGGCAGGTATTGCAGGCCTGTTCGCTGGCCGGCTATGCGGTACCGGAAGAGGTGGCCATTATTGGTATTGACGACGACCCCTTGCTACGCGGCCTTAGCCGCATTCCGTTGAGTTCGGTGGCTCAGGGCACGCATCAGATGGGGCGCGCCGCCGCGGAGCTGCTGCATCTTCAACTGATGGGCATCTCGCCGCGCGAGAAACACGTGGTGGTGCCTCCGCAAGGGGTAAATGAGCAAGCTTCAAGCTTGCACAGTGCGCTGATGAATACCTGGGTGATGCGTGCCCGCCACTATATCCGCCAGTTCGGTGCGCAGGGGATAAAGGCCGCCCAGGTGGCTGAACATGTTGGCTGTTCCCGCGCCACGCTGGATATGCATTTCATGCGGACGTTAGGGAAAACACTGCACGATGAGCTGCTCAGTTTCCGGCTTACGTACTCCCGCAGGCTATTAACTGAGACGACCTTAAGCTATGCCGACGTCGCGTTACAGAGTGGGTTTACTTCGCTTCAATATATGTACTCCGTCTACCGCCGCGAACTGGGCTGCACGCCGGTTGAATATCGTAAAAAGGCCGTGGAAGCCGGCTATGAACCCTCAGCCGTGTGGTTATTGAGCGATGTGGCGAAGTAATATATCGTTTCGCGAGTGTGGTGACCTATAAATATATCTACCAGATTATTCTGCTAATACAGCGGGTTGCGGTTTTAAAACCGCCCACTATTATTGGGAGTTGGCAGTAAATATTCAGGAAACATATCCTTTTGTCGATCGACAAAAATAACAAAGAGTGACTAAGAGGGGCGACAGTGCGTCATTTATATTCTGGGGTGGTAGTTGGATTCGCGTTACTGGCATCAGCGTGTGCGCCGGGGCCGGTGGGCACAAAACGTTATGAGCCGTATACCGGGCAAGATGCTGCGGTGGTTTACACTCAGCTCAACGAGCGGCACCAGGGACTGATTTATTTCCAGCGCTTTGCGAAGGAAGGCGATTGCTACAAAGATCAGGAGCTGATTTATATCAGCAATAATCTTATGGAAGGCAAGGTGAACCGTTTTTATGAAAGCCGCATTCGCCCCAATACCCACTGGTCGCTGTACGTGATGAACAATTCCAGCGGCCATCAAATCACCACGCAAACCGCGTTTATTCCTGAAGCGGGCAAACATTATGTTGCTATACCCTATCAGGGCGTCGTGGAAGTTCCGCAGGATCTGAAGCTGTCCGGGAGCGATGATCTGGATAAAATTTATGCACAATACAAAGATAAACCCGCACAGACCTGGAATGTGCGTAATGGGGTTTGTAAGTTCTGGTTTGCGAAAATGATGGGTGCATAAGTTAGCTTCGTACACGGGGGATAGGGCGGATTACGCACTAAAAGTATGAATTTTCCAACGGCAACGTCCTACCCTGAGTGCAAACATACGAGGTTATCATTATGAAAGATATTGTTGATAAGTGCAGTACTAAAGGGTGTGCGATCGATATTGGCACAATTATTGAGAACGACGATTTTACCTCTCTGATCGAGCGCATTTTTCCGACGGAAAATGCAGCAGAGCTAGCGATCGCGGAAATCAAGAAACTGGCTTCTGCTGCCGCATTCGATGAAGATGCTGAAGTTGTGTATCAGATCCAGAACGTCGGCAACGAGGCGAAGCTGGACGCGTCCGTGACGTTTTCTTGCCAGGCGGAAAAGATCATTTTTGAATTATCATTAAGATCGGCATTCTGAGAGTAAACGCGCCTGCCACGATGACCGTGGCGGACATGTTGTTGTTTTGTCAGCATCTCTGCATTTTAGGGGCTCTACTTCTTGTACATGATTAATTTCGTCGTCAGAATCTGTATGGATGCTGGCTGCGTTAACGTGTCAACGTTATTTCCTCAGATTCTGCCAGCAACGTCTCCATCCCCCTGAAAACCAGCGTTAGCTGGTTAAACATTTCCATCAATTCGTCATTAAAGACAGTCGTACCGTGAAGACCGCCAAAAAAATCGGGTTTCAGTGAATCTTTGCTAATGAAAGCTCCACCTTGTACGGTATTTTCAAGGAAAATGTGTTTACCCACAACCGTTGCCATTGCGCTGAATAGCTGCACTTCGTCCCTGATCCTACTATCTGTAAATTCGTAAACATCAGCATTCAGGGTGGCGCCGGCTAATTCAAGAACCACATTTTTCATTTTGAGATCTAATGGAAGAAATGAAAAACAGCTACGCCCCTTAACATCCGACAGGCATATATCGAGCTCCCTAACATGGGGCTTCTTGTCCTTAATATATCTTGCTAGCTCCTTTACATTAGCCATTGTCACAGGCGGACTACTCCGCTTTGCTTGCTCCTTCCAGCTTTGCAACATTATTGCGGTATAGTGTTTTGGGTTGTCATCGACCATGGTATGGCATCCCCTACAAAGACAAATACCATTCTCTGGTGATTTCAGTTCCTCCGGTGTGGAATGCGTTTCATCAAATCTGGGCCCTCCAGCACTGGCGGGATAAATGTGGCAGACTTGCCCGAGAGGAACCGTTTCATTTGTTGCCTCATCATAGAACGTTAATTTTTTTCGGCAAGTTGGGTTTGCGCAATACAGACCACATTCCAGAAATATTTTGAGTTTTGTTTGAGTACTGAATTTATTTTTCGGGGCCATTGCTATGTTTTTTCCAGATGCCAAAGAATTAAATCGTCAGTTTGATATCAACACAAAAATGACTAGCTTAACAGATGTTTATTGAAATTTTTTCGCGGTCGGCGATTGATGTTGTGGCCTGTCCAGGAAGTCTGGGAGTGGATTACGCAGAGAATAAAGGTAATGTCGTTGGCTGGGTAAGTAGAGGACACAAAAAGCCCACAGGACTTGCGTCGTGTGGGCTCTCTGGACCTCATCGGATCATTAGAGGCTGGCAGTGCGATTAGTGCGGGAGTCGGTTAATTTTGTTGGTTTTTTTTTATTTTTTGCTTAGAAGGGAAGGTACAAAAAGGGGGGGGGATAGTGTTGATATGGAAAGACGTATTTATCTGTCAGATTTTTATAGTTATTGTTTGGGGCAAGATTGTGTGTTGGCTGATGCTTTCATGACAAGTCGAAGGCTTGTCGTTTGCTACTGGAAAATAACAGGATCGTTTCATCCTGGGCAGTATCAGAAAGCTTGTCTTCTTCGCTTTTGTACATAAAAACCTCTCTCATGGTAATCTGCTCCGTGGCGGATAAACGAATCCATGCTGGATTGCCCGGTGACTGATTGCATCCTGACAGGTTGTGACCGACGTTTACTCGTATTTCCGGCTTTTTTCTGAGTAAATGACCTCAGCGTTTTCATTAAGCATCTCCCTTAGTAGACGGAAGTTTATATATTTCGTCAGGCAAAGGCCAGACCCCTCACTCTATAAAGGTGACTAAATCACTAAAATCAGAAAAATATACTACTTACATTCATTCCATTTCCAGACCGGTCTTAAAATATGTAGGGGAGTTTTTATTTTCCCGAACAACGAACAGATATAGGTGATTTATGTTGAGATTCAGAGCATTTTCTAACAGGGTATTTTTGTTGAGATGGAGTCACAACGGCCATGATGAAATGCAGGGGCTTTTGCCTGGTTTTTAT
>NZ_JANEWH010000175.1:0-8298 GCF_028069715.1 Kluyvera sp. Awk 3
TTATTAAAGCGGATGGCGTGCGCCATCCGCTTGGGAGCAATTACTTCGCAATACGTTTGTACTTGATACGCTTCGGCTCCAGCGCATCGGCGCCCAGCGTGCGTTTCTTGTACTCTTCGTATTCGGTAAAGTTACCTTCGAAGAACTCAACCTTACCTTCATCCTGGTAATCCAGAATGTGGGTGGCGATACGGTCAAGGAACCAACGGTCGTGCGAGATAACCATCGCGCAGCCCGGGAATTCCAGCAGGGCGTTTTCCAGCGCGCGCAGGGTTTCGATATCCAGGTCGTTGGTCGGTTCATCGAGCAGCAGCATGTTGCCGCCAACCTGCAGCAGCTTCGCCAAATGCAGACGGCCACGCTCACCACCGGACAGCTCGCCGACGCGTTTGCCCTGATCCACACCTTTGAAGTTAAAGCGGCCCACGTAGGCACGGCTTGGCATCTCGGTGTTGCCGATCTTCATGATATCCAGCCCGCCGGAAACTTCTTCCCACACGGTTTTGCTGTTATCCATTGCGTCACGGAACTGGTCAACGGAGGCCAGCTTGACGGTTTCGCCCAGCGAGATAGTGCCGCTGTCAGGCTGTTCCTGACCGGACATCATGCGGAACAGAGTGGATTTACCCGCGCCGTTAGGGCCGATGATGCCGACAATGGCGCCTTTCGGTACTGAGAAGCTCAGATCGTCGATCAGCACGCGATCGCCGTAGGATTTACACAGGTTGCTGACCTCAACGACTTTATCGCCCAGACGAGCTCCTGGTGGGATAAACAGTTCGTTGGTTTCGTTACGCTTCTGGTATTCGGTGTTGTTCAGCTCTTCAAAGCGCGCCAGACGGGCTTTGCCCTTAGACTGACGGCCTTTCGCGCCCTGACGAACCCACTCCAGCTCTTTCTCAATGGATTTACGGCGAGCCGCTTCCTGAGACGCTTCCTGTGCCAGACGCTGATCTTTCTGCTCCAGCCAGGAGGAGTAGTTGCCTTCCCACGGAATGCCTTCACCGCGGTCAAGCTCCAGGATCCAACCTGCGACGTTGTCGAGGAAGTAACGGTCGTGGGTAATCGCTACGACGGTGCCTTCGAAGTCGTGCAGGAAGCGTTCCAGCCACGCCACGGATTCGGCATCCAGGTGGTTAGTCGGTTCGTCGAGCAGCAGCATGTCTGGTTTTTCCAGCAGCAGGCGGCACAGCGCGACGCGGCGGCGTTCACCACCGGAGAGGTTAGCAATTTTGGCATCCCAGTCCGGCAGACGCAGGGCGTCAGCGGCACGCTCGAGCTGCACGTTCAGGTTGTGACCGTCGTGCGCCTGAATAATCTCTTCGAACTTGCCCTGTTGCGCGGCCAGCTTATCGAAGTCGGCATCCGGTTCAGCGTACTTCGCATACACTTCATCCAGGCCTTTCAGCGCGTTAACCACTTCGGAAACCGCTTCTTCAACGGATTCACGAACGGTATGCTCAGGGTTCAGCTGCGGCTCCTGCGGCAGGTAGCCAATCTTGATGCCCGGCTGCGGGCGCGCTTCGCCCTCGATATCGGTATCGATACCAGCCATGATTTTCAGCAGGGTGGATTTACCGGCGCCGTTCAGACCCAGAACACCGATTTTTGCGCCAGGGAAGAAGCTCAGCGAGATGTTTTTAAGAATATGACGTTTCGGCGGAACCACTTTGCCGACACGATGCATGGTATAAACGAATTGAGCCACGTGGACTTCGCCTCTTTTTTATCGTGATGAATAGAGTTTTCAAAGGCGAAGTGTAGCTGTTTTCCCCGACCAATCCCAGCAGGCAAATTCAGGTGCGCGACATCGCAGATAAAACGTAAAAAAGTGTTCATGGCGTGGCGCATTAGCCGATCAGTCGTTAGCATCAAATGATTACGCGGCATGATGCTGCACCGACGTAACGTGACAACGAGGAAGAGCTTGTGCAAAAAGCCCAACAATTTACGTGGCGTCTGCTGGCAGCCAGTGTCTGCCTGCTGACAATCAGTAGCGTTGCCCGCGCCGATTCACTGGATCAACAACGTAGCCGTTATGCGCAAATCAAACAGGCCTGGGATAACCGCCAGATGGACGTGGTCGAGCAACTGATGCCGACCCTGCGGGATTACCCGCTGTACCCGTACCTGCAATATCGCCAGATAACCAGCGACCTGATGAATACTCCGACGTTAGCGGTCAGCAACTTTGTGCAGGCTAACCCAACGTTGCCTCCGGCCCGTACCCTTAAAAACCGCTTCGTCAACGAGCTGGCTCGCCGCCAGGATTGGCGTGGCCTGCTGGCTTTTAGCCCCGATAAGCCCGGTACCGCCGAGGCGCAGTGCAACTATTACTATGCCAAATACAATGTGGGCGATACCCAGGGAGCCTGGGAGGGCGCGAAAACCCTGTGGCTGACCGGGCAGAGTCGGCCTAATGCCTGCGATCCGCTGTTCAGCGCCTGGCGGGCATCCGGGACGCAGGATCCGCTGGCATACCTTGAACGCATTCGTCTGGCAATGAAGGCGGGCAACACCAGTCTGGTGAAAGCGCTAGCCTCGCAAATGCCTGCTGAGTATCAAACTATCGCGACGGCGATTACTGATTTGGCCAATAACCCAAATACCGTGCTGACCTTTGCGCGTACAACCGGGGCGACGGATTTCACCCGTCAACTGGCGGCGGTAGCGTTTACCAGCGTCGCGCGTCAGGACGTGGAAAATGCGCGTCTGATGATCCCGATGTTGATTCAGGCGCAACAACTCAATGACGAACAAGCTCAGGAGCTGCGCGATACCGTTGCCTGGCGTCTGATGGGAACGGATGTGACCGACGAACAGGCGCGCTGGCGTGATGATGCCATTATGCGCTCGCAGTCGACCTCGTTGGTTGAGCGCCGGGTGCGTATGGCGCTCGGCACGGGAGATCGTTCTGGTTTGAATACGTGGTTGGCGCGGCTGCCGATGGAAGCGAAAGAGAAGGATGAATGGCGTTACTGGCAAGCCGATCTGCTGATGGAGCGGGGACGCGATGACGAAGCGCGCAGCATCCTGCTGTCGCTGATGCAGCAGCGCGGCTTCTATCCGATGGTGTCCGCGCAGCGTCTGGGCGAACCTTACGCGCTGCGGGTAGAAAAAGCGCCGGGGGCCATTTCCTCCGCGCTCACCGGCGGGGCGGAAATGGCGCGCGTACGCGAGTTAATGTACTGGAATCAGGACAATACGGCGCGCAGCGAGTGGGCCAACCTGGTGAGCAGCCGCACCCAGACGGAGCAGGCACAGTTAGCGCGTTACGCTTTCGATCAACACTGGTGGGATCTGAGCGTGCAGGCGACGATTGCGGGTAAACTGTGGGATAACCTACAGGAGCGTTTCCCGCTGGCTTATAACGACCTGTTTGTGCGTTATACCTCCGGTAAAGACATCCCGCAAAGCTACGCCATGGCGATTGCGCGCCAGGAAAGCGCGTGGAATCCGAAGGTAAAGTCGCCGGTTGGCGCTAGCGGTCTGATGCAGATTATGCCGGGTACCGCGACCCATACGGTGAAAATGTTTAATCTGCCGGGCTACAGCAATCCGGCGCAGTTGCTGGATCCTGAGACCAATATCAATATTGGCACCAGCTACCTGCAGTATGTGTACCAGCAGTTTGAAAATAACCGTATTTTTGCTTCAGCGGCGTATAACGCCGGTCCTGGGCGCGTGCGCACCTGGCTTGGTAACAGCGCCGGGCGCATTGATGCGGTGGCCTTTATCGAGAGCATTCCGTTCTCGGAAACGCGCGGCTATGTCAAAAACGTGCTGGCTTACGACGCCTACTATCGCCACTTTATGGGTCAGAAAGAAGACGTGCTCAGCAGTAATGAATGGCAACGGCGTTACTGATAGGTTAGACCTGTGTTATGCTTGTACTCGTTTAAGAGTACATGCATAACATGGTGGCCCGAGATGACCCAACAATCCCCTTATTCAGCGACAGTGGCTGAGCAGCGTAACCAGGAGTGGCTTCGCTTTGTGGAGCTTCTGCGTCTGGCATATACCGACGACCTTGCGCTGCCGTTGCTCAATTTAATGATGACCCCGGATGAGCGCGAAGCGCTGGGCACCCGCGTGCGGATTATCGAAGAACTGCTGCGCGGAGAAATGAGCCAGCGTGAGCTGAAAAACGAACTGGGCGCGGGGATCGCGACGATCACCCGTGGATCGAACAGCCTCAAATCGGCACCGGTAGAGCTGCGCCAGTGGCTGGAGCAAACCCTGCCCAAAACGCAACGGTAGGCCCGCCATCCGGCAACGTGCGCCGTTGTGCCTGATGGCGGCTTCGCATTATCAGGCCTACTCGCGGTAGAGCGCGTTATGGAACGGGCTTAACGCCAGTACGACTGCCTGGTGGTATACGCTGCTGCGGGTCAGCACGCCGGCGGTGAAGACGCCAATCGCCCCTTCTTTATTACCAATTTTATCGATGCCGGTGTACTTCGACATCACCGGGCCGAGCGCTTCTCCCGCCCGCACCTGTTCGAGAATCATCTCTGGCAGCGGGAGCGTTGCAGAACGCGCTTCACCACGCTGGTCGCGGCTTTCAATCACCACCCAACTGAAGGTCGCACCTTCATCAATTCCTGCTTCAATTGCCACCCAAAAATCCGCATCCGGGCGTACGGCTTTGGCATTCGCGACACGATTACGCGCCCCGGCGCGGGTTTCCTCGCTGCCGAAGGGCTGCTCTGGTACGCCCGTATCGACGGAGATGGCGTCGATTTGGCAGGTACCTTCGCCAAAGATCAGCTCAAAAGCCGCAAGAATTGCCTGAATTTTAGCAGGATTGGTGGTAGCGGAGACAACTTGATGCATAATCTACACAACTCAGATAATAAAATGTCATCGCAGTATAACGGATAAAAAACATGTTACAGGTATATCTTGTTCGCCATGGCGAAACCCGTTGGAACGCCGAGCGGCGTATTCAAGGCCAGTCCGATAGCCCCCTGACGGCTAAAGGAGAGCAGCAGGCGGTGCAGGTGGGGGAGCGCGTGCGCACCTACGGCATCACGCATGTTATCGCCAGCGATCTGGGCCGTACGCGCCGTACCGCCGAGATCATTGCCGATGCCTGCGGCTGCGGCGTGACCCTGGACGCGCGCCTGCGCGAGCTGGATATGGGCGTGCTGGAGCAGCGTCATCTTGATTCTCTGACCGCAGAAGAAGAAGAGTGGCGTCGGCTGGTGGTCAACGGCACGCCGGATGGTCGTATTCCGCAGGGCGAGTCGATGCAGGAGCTGAGCGAGCGTATGCACGCGGGTCTGGCTGCCTGTCTGGATCTGCCGCCGGGCAGTCGTCCGTTGCTGGTGAGCCACGGGATTGCGCTGGGCTGTCTGGTGAGTACGATTCTGGGGTTGCCCGCGCACGCGGAGCGTCGTCTGCGTCTGCGTAACTGTTCTATCTCACGGGTGGACTATCAGGAAAGCCTGTGGTTGGCGCCGGGATGGGTGGTGGAAACGGCAGGGGATATCTCGCATCTCGATACCCCTGCTCTGGATGAGCTACAGCGTTAGCGACGAATCGGGATCAGGTACTCGCAGCGCAGCATAATTGGCGGTTCCTGATGCCGTGCTTCGTCCTGTGGGAAGAAGCGTTCGATATCCTGGCCCTTACGGCGGGTCAGGTTGAGCATTGGCATGCAGGTGCCGTACAGCGTCAGGATAAACTCCTGCAGGCCGGTTCCCAACCCTTCATAGGTGAACATGACGTACTCGCCGCCTTCCAGCGTGACCGGATGGGCATCGTTGATGTGGCCGTTAGCCAGCTCCGGTGTGAGCGCCGTGGTGTAGAACACTTCCTGCTCATCATCTTTTTCAAGGCTCGGGCGCGGTTCATGCAGCCCGTAAAGCATTGACGGAATAGAAGGTGAGTTGCCGAGGAAATCAGTCCAGAACTGAACTCGCATTTGCTGGCGGAAGTCGGAAATCTCTTCCAGCTTGCAGGTATAGCTCTGGGTGACGCCCACCAGGTGGGTGGACGGTAGGGTAATGAATTCGTATTTTGGCATCGTGAACTCACCCAGGCGCAGCGGTGGACGCATCCCGAAGGAGCTCCAGTCCGGCGAGCGACGATACAGCGCCGGCGTTAGCGTAAACTGCTTTTTAAACGCGCGGGTGAACGTCTGCTGGGAGTCAAAACGATACTGCAGCGCGATATCCAGGATAGGACGCGCAGTCAGACGCAGTGCGACGGCAGATTTAGACAGACGGCGGGCGCGAATGTAAGCGCCGATGGCATGGCCGGTGACATCTTTGAACATGCGTTGCAGGTGCCATTTAGAATAACCCGCTTTTGCCGCCACATTATCCAGCGATAAAGGCTGATCCAGGTGCCCTTCTAGCCAAACGAGGAGATCGCGAATAATTCCAGCCTGATCCATAAAGTGCCCTCATCCTTAAAATCTTATGTGCCTGTTACCAAAGTAGCGGATAATAGCATCTTTTGCTGTTTTAGCATTCAGTGTTTTTTTTATGCATAAATGCGTTTTTACATAAGATTCGGCGCTGTTTTTTGTAAAGCTGTGATCTTTAAACACTTTCTAATTAGATGTTGAATAATCACACAACTCAATCGACGGAAATGGTAACAATATGAAATACAAGAAATTAATGGCAGGTCTGTTACTCGGCGTCTCCAGCCTGGCGGTTCACGCGGAGCAGATTGGTTCTGTGGATACGGTATTCAAAATGTTTGGGCCGGATCATAAAATCGTGGTGGAGGCCTTTGACGATCCCGATGTCAAAAACGTGACCTGCTATGTCAGCCGGGCGAAGACGGGCGGCATTAAAGGCGGGCTGGGGCTGGCTGAAGACACCTCGGATGCGGCCATTTCCTGCCAGCAGATTGGCCCGGTTGAGCTCAGCGACAAAATTAAGAGCGGTAAAGCGGACGGTGACGTGGTCTTTAAAAAGCGTACGTCGCTGGTGTTTAAATCGCTACAGGTTGTGCGTTTCTATGACGAAAAACGCAACGTGCTCGCCTATCTGGCCTATTCCGACAAGGTGGTGGACGGTTCGCCAAAAAATGCGATTAGCGCCGTACCGATTATGCCGTGGGGCACTGCGGCAAAGTAGGGAGCAAAAAAAACGGCGCTTAACGCGCCGTTTTGTTTTCTTATTCCTGCAGCTCGCCGCAGAAGCGGTAACCTTCGCCGTGAATGGTGGCGATGATTTCCGGCGTATCCGGCGTAGACTCGAAATGTTTACGGATGCGACGAATGGTCACGTCAACCGTACGGTCGTGCGGCTTCAGCTCACGGCCCGTCATTTTCTTCAGCAGTTCAGCACGAGACTGAATCTTGCCCGGGTTTTCACAGAAGTGCAGCATAGCGCGGAATTCACTGCGCGGCAGCTTGTACTGTTCACCGTTCGGGCTCACCAGAGAGCGGCTGTTGATGTCCAGCTCCCAGCCGTTGAACTTGTAGCTTTCTACGCTACGACGTTCTTCGCTGACGGTACCCAGGTTCATGGTACGGGACAGCAGGTTACGTGCACGGATAGTTAGTTCACGCGGGTTGAACGGCTTGGTGATGTAATCATCTGCACCAATTTCCAGACCGAGGATCTTGTCGACTTCATTGTCGCGGCCGGTCAGGAACATCAGGGCGACATTTGCTTGCTCGCGCAGTTCGCGTGCCAGCAGAAGGCCGTTTTTCCCCGGCAGGTTGATATCCATGATTACCAGGTTGATATCATTTTCAGACAGGATCTGATGCATTTCCGCGCCATCGGTCGCTTCGAAAACATCGTAGCCTTCTGCTTCGAAAATACTTTTTAACGTGTTGCGTGTTACCAACTCGTCTTCAACGATAAGAATGTGCGGGGTCTGCATGTTTGCTACCTAAATTGCCAACTAAATCGAAACAGGAAGTACCAATAGTCCCTGACCTGCCTGATGCATGTCGAAAATTAACATGATCGGCGTAACGTGACTAAAGTACGTAATTGCGTTCTTGATGCACTTTCCATCAACGTCAACAACATCATTAGCTTGGTCGTGGGTACTCTTCCCTCTGGACCCGACAGTGTCAAAAACGGTTGTCATCCTAACCATTTTAACAGCAACATAACAGGCAAAGAGACACCAGACTGCCAATAAACCTACGCTTCGTTGACATATATCAAATTCAATTGTAGCACGTTAACAGTTTGGTGAAATCATCGCTCTGGAATGATAACGCCTATCACATTTTTTCCACAACTCAACTAGTTGCACAGGTTAACTGATAAATGTGATGAATCCAATTACTATCACCATGTGCGAATGAAAATAGTT
>NZ_JANEWH010000176.1:0-8226 GCF_028069715.1 Kluyvera sp. Awk 3
ATTGTATACCGTTCCTGAACAGATTACGGATGTCCATTTTGACCATAAAATCCATTCAAAAACAGAATGTTGTCAATGAAATTTATGATCAGATATGTAGCAAGCTGCTGGACGGCAGTTGGGCGCCGGGTAGTCGTTTACCTTCGGAAGCGGAGCTAACAGCCTCATTTAACGTTAGCCGTGTCAGTGTACGTAGTGCGGTTCAGCGCTTTCGTGACCTTGGGATAGTGGTGACACGGCAGGGTAGCGGCAGCTACGTGAGCGAAAACTTCACTCCACATATGTTGAGTAACGAGCCCCGCCCAATCATGCACCTGAGTCGCGAAGAATTTCACGATATGATGATTTTCCGCCAGACCGTGGAATTTAAATGCGTGGAACTCGCGGTCATGCATGCTACCGACGACGATATTCGTCAGCTTGAAGAAGCATTGAACAATATGCTGATCAACAAGGGTGACTACAAAAAGTATTCGGAAGCGGATTACGAGTTCCATCTGGCAATAGTCAGGGCTTCTCATAATAGTGTTTTTTACAATGTTATGAGTTCAATTAAAGATATCTATTACTACTATCTTGAAGAACTAAACCGCGCACTGGGTATTACTCTTGAGAGCGTAGAAGCTCATATTAAGGTCTATATGTCGATTAAGAACCGCGATGCTAGTTCTGCTGTGCAAGTACTCAATGAAGCGATGTCTGGAAATATTGTTGCTATTGAGAAAATAAAATCAATAGATATGTTTGAAGAAAAGTAATTGAATTACAATCTGTGACCTGAACGAAACTTCTTTTATCAGGCTAATGAACTGCCTACTTATTTTTAGTTTTATGTCGTGCTTTTATGCTGGTAGCCTGATCCGAAATTCAACCTTTTCCAGCATTATGATACTCCTCTGACCGGAGGGGGGCGATAATTAGACCATGATTTATTGAAGGTCTTATTGTTTCTGCCCTACAAGAACAGTTGAGTATTTTCGTGTTGAAAATAAACCTGCATGGTTTGGTGTGATTGACAGTGAAATATTAGATAAACTGGAAAAAAAGACTGAGATGAGTTAGTGAAACAGAGTGGGCTGATTTTTTTTAGATACATGCCATATATGATAGAGTAAAACGTTCGAAGTACAGCGAGATAACATAATTTACAGGGTTGTGTACATAGAGTGATTAAAGATTAATTGTAATCTAAAGATATATACATTATATCTTTAGATTATTGAATAATGCGATGTATGGAACTCATTACTGAGACAAACTGAGAATGGTACGTATATTTCTCGCGCTGGTCGCTATGATATCAATTGCCCCTGTCCGTAATGCTCCCATGATTGACATTGCTTTGGTGTTTTCTGAAGCGATAGCAATCACACATGGAATTTGTCGCAACTCTTCGATACTCAATCCAATGACGCGATCATCCATCACGGTATTGACGTGTTTACCCTGGGCATTAAAGAAGTCATAACCTGCTATATCCCCAGTCACCCCTTGATGGAGACTGGCGTCGTTGATTTCCTGTGGCGTAAACCAGCCGAGCTTAACCATATAGCTGTTCTCGTTCATATCCCCGATACCCACCAGGGCGATATCCGCTTTGCGAGCACGATCGAGCGTCTCCTTTATAGTGCCATTGCGCATGAGCGCCACTTTAAGCTCAGGATTCTCAACGTAGGCTGGGGCATAGAGAGATTCACTGCTGCCGCCAAATTTCTTTGCCAGGAGGCGGCTGATATGATCGGCGTTGATAACGTCACCAGGCCGATGCGTCCCGCCAATACCGCAGATGAAACGACAATCTTTCGCCTGGATAGTACTGGTGTATTCCGCTACGGCCGCCACATTACGCCCCTGACCGACCGTGACCACCATATTGTCGCGCAGATTATTCGCCAGATAGTTGGAGACCAGAGCCGCTACCTGACGGCGCTGTTCATCTTCGTCATTATGATCAAGGGCAATTAACGCGCGGGTGATAGGAAAGCGTTCCTGCATCTGCTTTTCAAGCTGGGTACTGAACACTGGATGATAGCGGACGTTAATCTCAACAATGCCTTCTTCTTTAGCACGCTTCAGCAAGCGTCCGATTTTTATACGTGAAAAACCAAATCGATTGGCAATCTCTTCTTGTGTTACCTCATCGCAGTAGTACGCAATGGCTATCTCGGTGAGTAGTTCAAAATCCTGAGTCTGGCTGGATTTATCCATGCGAGGTGGGTTCTCCATAAGAAGGGAAAGAATGCTGACACTGCCATTTGGCGTAAATTGTACCAGAACTACTGCTGTAGATAAAAAGATCTGCTCCGCCATCAGGGGATGGCGGAGCGTTGCATCAGCGTTTGATACTGTCGATTTTCAACATTCTCGCGATGACTTTATCCAGTTCCTGCTCTTCAAAAATCACTTTCCAGTCTGGTTTGACGATTTTTTCACGGCCATATTCCATTGCAATCATACACGCGTCAGAGAACGGGTTGGTTGCGCGGAAGGCAACGGCCAGCGCAATCTGAATGTGCCCGTATAGCATGGCTTTTGCGGCTTCTTCCGGAACACCACTGTGCTTCACCGTCTCATCCAGTGCTTCTTTCATAAAAGCACCAACCATACAGGCAACGGTTTCTACAAGCGTTGGTTCCAGGTAAGCAAGCTGTTTTACCGTGACCCAATGCACCTGCTCAACTGGACCATACATACAGCTGATAACTTTACCTAATGCGGCTTTTTGTGCATCGCTGCCAGTCTCGTAGGAAGCGGCAACATGCTGTACAGCCGCAATGCCGCCAAAGGCATCTTCATGTTCTTCTTTGGTGTAACGCTGCAGAAATACTGAAGGATGGCATGGATGCGCAACGGCGTACTCAATGTCCTCGCGTTGGGCGATGAGATTAGCGTAAGCGGCGGCTGGATCCAGGGTCAGCAATATTGCCCCTGGTTTCATCTGTGGTACGACGGATTCAGATACTTTCCCTAAAGCAATATCCGGCACAGCCAGAATCACCACATCGCTGAGCGGAACAACGGACTGCGCATCGGACAGCTCTCGTCCTTTAGCCGTTATCTGTTGCTGCGCAGTAGGTGAGTTTTCGCAATAGAAAACGTGGTACGCGCTTTTCTGGAAATTGGCCGAAATACGCATGCCCATTTTTCCGCCGGCACCAATGACGGTAATCGTTTTTAATTCAGCAGACATGATCAGACTCCTTGGATTTTGTTGAAGAAATATTCATTAAGGTTTGTTTATCAATCAGATACTGCATGTTATGTTCGGTCCAGGCTGCTTCAAGACGGCACGTGCTTTCGCTATCACCCTGCCAGGGTAGCCAGTGTTCAATGATCTGGTTAATGTCGCGAACTTGCGGCTGAACGTGCAGATAAATATCGTCATAGCGCAACAGCCCTTCACCCAGCGGACAACCAGCTAGCGTAAAGCCGACCCACCCGTCGCGACGGGAGAAGGAGAAATCTTTCACGTGCCAGTTCAGTACGTAGGGCGCGGTTTTCGCCACCACATCCATCGGTAATTCGAGGCTGGCGACACAATTGGCGGGATCCAGGCAAATGCCTACTCGTTCTGAGTTAATCGCCTGGACCAGTGCAATATTGTCGTCGGTAGGTACCTGTTCATACGTTTCAAAGCAGATCGCCACGCCTTGTTCCACAAATGCAGGCAAAACCATTTCCACGTTACGTTGCGCTTCACTTAGCGTCGGACGATGGTCCGGACTGTTGATCATGGTGCGCAGCAGGGAGCAATTAAGATCGCCAGCAATGGCGAGGTAGCGCTGCAGATGCTCCGCCTTTACGCCTTTAGTGCCCAACTCCAGCGAGATACCTGCGCTTGCGGCATGTTCTGCCAGACGCGCTCGCTCCCTGGAGGACCACTCGGTAATTTGCGGATAATCGCAGATTTGAAATACCGTCGCGCCAAGACGTTTGCTGTCATCTATGGCGTCGAACAAGCTCATGGGTTTGAGCGCTTTTTCTGATAATTGCCAGAAATACGCGTAGGTGCTGAGTCCAGTTTTCATGCGTTTTCCTTCGTCTCGGCTTGCGTTAATAAAATATAAGCTTCATCAAGGATTGCCTGTATCGCCGCAGGCTGGTGGGCGAAACGCCCGAGAAACAAACCATCGACGTGCGGCCATAGCGCGCTAAGCAGACCGGGACCGGCGCTGCCGCCATAAATCACGCGATGATTGCCCGAGACAGACGACAAATGAGTCCGTAGCCCGGCACAAACTGACCGGATATATTCGGCGGAAGCGGGTTGCGGCGCACCAATGGCCCATTGCGGCTCCCAGGCAAAAATCAAATCCCCGGTGAGGGCATGTTGTTGCAGAAAATGAATAATGGCGCTCGCCTCCTGTATGGCGAAGGCAGTGGCATCGGCAATGGGCATTTGTTGAGATTCACCGATACAAATAACCGGCGTTATCCCATTCTCCAGCGCCAACTGGACTTTGCGGCAAATAACCGCATCATCTTCATGAAAATATCGACGACGTTCAGCATGGCCGATTTCAACAAACTTCCCGCCCATTTCGGCAACCATGGCCGCGCTGGTTTCCCCAGTCCATGCACCAGGCTCTGCGGGGGCGATATTCTGCGCCCCGACCTGCATAGCGGTACCCTCGAAAGCGCGCAGCGTTGCGTCAATCACCGGGGCAGAGGGAAAGGTAAACAAGGTCGCTTGCGCATCAACCTTCAGCAACGGATGTTGCCGAACGATGTCTGCTACCTGTTGGCTCCAGCTAAGGGTTTGCTCATAGCCGAAATACATCTTCAGGCTTACGCCGAGCGTCAGCTTCACTGACATACCGCCCCCTTTTTCTCGTGATCCGGGATGACCGTAAAGCAGCGACTCACCGCCGTGACGATCATTGCCAGCGAAACCGCGCCTGCATCAGGCGTCCCCAGACTACGTTCGGCAAGCGGGCGGGCGCGACCAATTTTCGGCAGCAACTGCGCGGTATCTTTCGCACACTGTTCGGCATGACGGGCAGCATTACCCCATGCCTGAGGCAGCGGTAACCCTTTTTGCACTTCCGCGGTTAACACGTCGCTGAACGGCAGTAACACATCCACCAGCGTTTTATCGCCAGGCTTTGCTTTACCAAAATGCATCACGCCATGCGCAGCGTCATTCATGGCTCGTGCCACTACAGCGGCCTGCGGATGCTGTTGATTGCCAATACCGGTTCCAATGGTATTTAAAATAACGCCCCAGATAGCCCCCGAGGTGCCGCCCGCTTTATCAGCCCATGCGTCGGCAGCCTGCTGCAGAATGGTACCTGCACCTGCTCCAAGCGCCAGATAATGATGTGCACTGTCCCGTGCAGCCCGTACACCGCGCTCCATGCCGATACCATGATCGCCGTCTCCGGCCACCGCGTCGATACGCCCTAACTCGTCTACGTTTTCAATCACCACATCGGCAAGTGCATCCATCATCGCCACCACGTGAACGGCGGCAGCGCGTGAGGCCTCAGACGCTGCGGGCACCGTCTCTTGCTGACACTCATCTCCATCGTGGGTCCGTAACGGCTGCGCGACTATCACCGAACCCCGCTTAAAGGCCGGGCTGTAAACAGGGGCAAGCCATAGCGCCTCCAGTTCTTCAGTAAACCACGTAAGCGTCAATGAAAGGCCCGCCATATCAAAACTGGTGACGAATTCACCGACCTGGATATCGGCAAGGATAATGCCTTGCTCGCTCAGACGCTGTTGTACGCTGTGCCAGAGCACAAACAACTCTTCATATTTGACCGAGCCAAGGCCGTTTAAGATGGCCCCTACACGTGCACCGTTGACGCTGACGTCTGGCGGAATATCGTTGAGCAGATGTTCAACCAGCATGGCGGCCAGTTCATTGGCCCCCGGAATCGCCATTTCACTGATCCCCGGCTCGCCGTGGATCCCCATACCAAAACCCATCCGTCCTTCCGGAACGGTAAACAAAGGATGCTCCGCCCCTGGCAATGTACAGCCGGAAAATGCCACACCGATCGTGCGGGTGCGGTCGTTGGCTTGCCTGGCGACGGCAAGTACCGCTTCGAGCGAGGCCCCCTGTTCTGCCGCGGCAGCCGCCGCTTTGAACACCACTAAATCCCCTGCGACACCTCGACGTTTTTCCATTTCATTTTTTGCAGCGCTGGTGATGTCATCGGTAACAGCGATTAGCTCGCAAGGAATGCCTTCAGCAATCAGACGTTCACGGGCAAGACCAAAATGCAGGACATCTCCGGCGTAGTTCCCAAACGCTAACAACACGCCGGCACCGTTGTGAGCGGCTTTTGCTACCGCGCAAATCTGTTGTGCAGAAGGTGAAGCGAATAAATTCCCCATCGCCGCGCCGTGGGCAAGTCCCTGTCCAACCAGTCCGGCAAACGCGGGATAGTGTCCTGAGCCGCCTCCAATGACAATCGCCACAGTACCCGGCTGACTTTGGGTATTGCGAATCACCCCACCAGGCACCTGTCGTACGACTTCAGCATTGGCGCTGATAAAACCAGCGACCATTTCTTTGGCAAATTCGGAGGGGTTATTAAATAGCCATGTCATATTAGTGTTCTCCTGCTCGTTTCATGTTCGCATCGGCAGCATTGGGCGTGTGTGGAATACGGCTTAACACCAGCATTAGGATTGCCGACAGCAGCATAACCCCCCCCACCACCATCATCGGTGCCAGATAGCTGTGCGTCACATCATGGAGGGCACCGGTAATGTAGCCCGCCGAAAAACCGGCCACGTTACCCAGGGTATTGATGAGTGCCACGGCGGCGGCGGCGGATGCGCCAGAGAGAAACTGAGTCGGCAAGGTCCAGAAGTTTGGCAGTGCGGCAAAAATGGCGCTGGCGGTTAGCGAGATCACCACCATGGTGGCAAACGGCGTGTTCATATACAGCGCGGTAGGGACAGAAATTGCGCCGACCAGGGCAGGCAAAGCGATATGCCAGGTTTTACAACCACGGCGCGACACATCCCGGGACCAGAAATACATCACAATCGCGGCCACCAGGTACGGTGCGCCGGTGATCAGGCCTTTCTGCATTACGCCGAAGTTAACGTCAAACTGGCTCTGAAAACCGCCAATGATGGTGGGGAGGAAGAACGCCAGCGCGTACAGACCGTAGATAAAACCAAAGTAGATCAGGCACAACACCCAGACGCGAGCGTTGGACATGACCGAACGCAGACTATGGTTAGCAGCGCTGGATTTCTGTGCGTCTTCACGCGCCAGTTCGGTATTCAGCCATGTCTTTTCTTGTCTGGTCAGCCATTTGGCATCATCAGGCTTATCAATCAGATAGAACCACGCGATGATGCCCATAACGATAGCCGGAATGGATACGCCAAGGAACATAACGCGCCAGCCTTCCAGACCAAACAGACCGTGCTGATTGATAAACCAGGCCGCCAGCGGTGCGCCGAATACGACGGTCAGCGGCTGCGCCAGATAGAACAGTGCAAGAATTTTGCTGCGATGACGAGCCGGAACCCAGGCGCTCAGGAAGAATATGGCCCCTGGGAAGAAGCCTGCTTCCGCCACGCCCAGCAGCAGACGCAGGATATAAAGCCCTTCAACATTACTCACCCAGGTGAATAACAAAGAAACGATACCCCAGGACACCATGATACGCGCCAGCCAGCGACGCGCGCCGTATCGGTGCAATGCCAGGTTGCTGGGGACTTCCAGAAGAATATAGCCAATAAAGAAAAGCCCAGAGGCCAGCCCGAATTGCGCAACCTGTAGGCCAAGGTCATGCATCATGCCGTTAGGGCCGGCGAAAGAGATCGCAGTTCTGTCGAGGAAGTTAATGAAGAACATCAAAGCAACAAAGGGGACGAGACGCATGGAGATCTTACGAATCGCTGATTTTTCTACGTCAACCGCTACGTTTTGATGAGTGCTGGTCACAGTGTCTCTCCTTCCGGGCAACCTGGTTACCGGTGGGATCAGAGGGTAAATGTTCTTGCCGTATTACTAGCAATGATGAATAAGCGTAATTCCATTCCTGGTTGTGTAATCCATTTACATTCACGTTACATGACAAATGAACATTAGCAGTTCATAAGATTCGTGCATATGAGCATCAAATGAAATTGTGATCGCCCTCAAAATGTCTTTTTTAAGCGATATGAGAGGTTTCATAGTCATTATTGGAGTCTTTGGCAATCTTTTTAGCTGTTCATATGAAAATGAGTTGAACTTATGTTTATTAAAAG
>NZ_JANEWH010000177.1:0-8224 GCF_028069715.1 Kluyvera sp. Awk 3
GTATTAGACAGATCACATCGGCAATAACAAAAACCGCCAAAATAAAGACCAGGATAAACGTTCGGACGCTAATGTTTTTAAACATAACCTACCCTCAACGCTGGTTGTATAATTTTGTTATATCACCAGAAGATGTATTTTCCAGACCATTTTAACTATTTTCATCACTTTAACCGTTCGCGGTGTCAGTTTGCCTTAATGCAGAATATAACAACAACTAAAGACAAATTTTCCACACCAGCCTACTTAAGCATGGCTTAACTCTATAGAAATAAAGCATAATATAATGCGCCCCACTTATTTATTAACTGGCATTTCACGATAATTAAGCCATGCTAAATAAACCGAGCGCAGCATCTAATCTGATAAAAAAAAGATAACTCTTTCGCTATTTCACTGGTTTAAATTCGGAATTTACTGATAGATTAAATAGAACCCACTCTATGAAAAGGTATGGTTTGCATGACGCTACACGCTTCGTGGGACCCGATACTGGTCGGTATTTCATTCCTGGTGGCATTCATCGCATCTTTCGTTGCGCTTGATAGTGCTGCAAAAATTGCCGCTTCAAATAAGAAGGCGGCTATCTTCTGGCGTATTACCGGCGGCGCTACGCTGGGTATTGGTATCTGGTCGATGCATTTTATCGGCATGCTGGCCATGAAGATGCCTATGCCAATGAGTTATCACCTGGCGCTGACGGTCATTTCACTGCTGGCGGCGATTATCGCGTCTTCACTGGCGATTAATATCGCCGTCGCGGGAAATACGCTGTCGCTTAAACGCTTGTGCATTGCCACCGCCCTACTCAGCAGCGGTGTCGTCATCATGCACTATGTCGGCATGGCTGCGCTGATGTCGCATGACGATATCATCTGGAGCGTGCCGCTGATTATCGCCTCCGTGGTGATCGCTATCGTAGCCTCCTGCGTCGGCTTGTGGTTAGCCTTCAGCCTGCGCCTGAACAGTAAAGGGGTATTGCTGACGCGCGTTGGCGCGGCGTTTGCGATGGGAATTGCGATTGCCGCGATGCACTATACCGGCATGAGCGCCGCCACCTTCACCGGCAGCGGGCATATCATGGCCAATCATGCGGCCATGGTGAGCGAAGAAGGCCTTTCGATATGGGTTTCTGCCACCACGCTACTGCTGCTGGGGCTGATGCTGATGATCTCAATGGTGGACTCCCAGGTACGCACGACGCGACTCACCGAAAACCTCCAGCGCCTGAACCAGCAGCTTGAGCAGCAGGCACGCTACGATGGGCTTACCGGCCTCGCCAACCGTAGCCAGATTGATATGCGCCTGCTGGCTTGCCTGCATCAGGCTCGACTGGCGGGCAGCACTTTCGCGCTGGTGCTGATGGATCTCGACCGCTTTAAGCTGGTCAACGACGCCTGGGGCCATCACGTCGGCGATAATCTGCTGGTCTCCGTCGCTAACCGTATGAGCGCCTGCCTGATGCCGAAAATGACCCTCGCCCGCATCGGCGGCGACGAGTTTATCCTGCTGGCGCCCGACTGCACCGAGGCGGAAATCGCCGATATCTGCACGCGGATGGTCGAAAGCATCCGGCGGCCGTTTTACCATTCCGGGCAAATTCTGCAAATCTCGCTGAGCGTTGGCATCAGCCTCTACCCCGGTCACGGCGAAACGCCGCAGGATCTGAAGCTCGCCGCCGATACCGCGATGTATCACGTGAAACATAGCGGGCGAAATGGATGGGTGTTCTACAACGAGTCGATGCTCGATAGCACCTGGCAGGGCGCGCATTTCTTACAGGACCTAACTCAGGCGCTGGAGCGCAATCAGTTTGAACTGTGGTACCAGCCGAAATACCACGTCAAAGAAAAACGGATTTACGGCTTTGAAGCATTACTGCGCTGGCGGCATCCGAAAAAAGGCATTTTGCTGCCGGAAGTCTTCCTCTCTACGCTACAGAATACGGGGCTGATTGTTTCAGTGGGTAACTGGGTGCTGGAACAAGCTTGCATTCAGATGCATAAGTGGAGCCTTTCCGGGCACGATGACTGGACGCTTTCGCTGAATATTTCACCGGTCCAGTTTGAGCAGCAAAACTTCTACGAGCAGGTTTGCGACGCGCTGGTACGCCATCGTATTTCGCCGACACGCCTGACCATCGAGCTTGCCGAAACCACGGCGTTACATGGTTTCGATCGCAGCGTGCAAATCTTTAATGATTTCTGCCGCATTGGTATCACTATTTCCATTGATAACTTTGGCGTCGGTTACTCCAATATGCTGGCGCTGCAGGATCTCCCAGCCGGTGAATTGAAGATTGATAAAAGCTTTATGAAAGATATGCGGGAGAACAGCAAACACATCAAAATCGTCTCGACGATTATCACCATCGCCCATTCCATGAATATGGATGTGGTGGCAGAGGGCGTAGAAACCCAGGAGCAGCAGCGTATCCTCACCGGGCTGGGCTGCGACGCACTACAGGGGTTCTGGTTCTCCGACCCGGTACCGGCGGAGGATATTGAAGTGATGCTGAGTAATCTCCCGCTCAGCGGCGATCCTAACGCGCCAGCCGCACTGCGCCGCGATATTTCATCATCAACCGGGAAAAAGAGGCAGGCGTGAAAGTCGGTGATTCCTCTGCCACGAGCATCAGCGGGGATCGCCCTCCCCGCGTTCGAGATAGGCGACCGTGAAGGTCTGATAGTCGCTGGCGTCCACCTGCTCTTCTACGCCATGGCATTGCAGGCGATTGGTCGGTTCGCGTAACGTATGACGCTCAAACTTTTCGACGAGCGTGCACTCTTCAAGCCAGCGTTTTCCCAGGGCAACCTCATCGTTCTTGATCCCCGGCATTAACACCAACACCACCAGCAGCGCAAACGCCGCCGCAGCGGAAAGCCATGTTGTAAACAGCACGGCAATCGGCACGTTGAGCTTTGAAAACAGATAACTTGCCAGCAGCAAAAGCAGAAAGATGCCGAGCAGCACTTTGCCAAATATCATGACATCAGACATATAAATCATCGCTGTTTGCCCGGGCATAAGAAGGTGAAAAGCGGCTTATCCGCAGAGGATATCGCACGCGTGATATCGTCCGCCAATTATAGCACTCCCGTTATCTCTGCAAGTGTCTCAGCAGAACGATACTCCATGTTGGCAGAACTGCTGCCCCGATCTTGCCGGTGCGGCAGCCCCGCTTTTAACCATTGCTGATATCCGTGATGTAGCGCGCGGTTTGCGGTTCGCTATCCCTTTGTGGCCAGGCTATATCTTAGACATCTTTACTCAAAGAGGATGGGCTATGGCAGGCAAAAAGATACTGATGCTGGTTGGCGATTACGCGGAAGATTACGAAACTATGGTGCCTTTTCAGGCGCTACAGATGATTGGTCATCAGGTGGATGCCGTTTGCCCCGACAAGCCGAAAGGCGACTATATTATGACGGCGATTCATGACTTTGACGGCGCCCAGACCTATAGCGAGAAACCCGGCCACCGCTTCGTGCTCAACGCCGATTTTGCCAGCGTCAATGAGGCGGATTACGACGCGCTGCTGATCCCCGGCGGACGCGCGCCAGAATACCTGCGTTTATACGAAGCGGTCATTAAGCTGGTTCAGGACTTCGATGTGGCGAACAAACCGATTGCCGCAGTCTGTCACGGCCCGCAGCTGCTGGCCGCCGCGGGTGTTTTGCAAGGGCGGACCTGCAGCGCCTACCCGGCCTGTGCGCCGGAAGTGCGGCTGAGCGGCGGCGAATATGCCGATATCGGTATCGATGAGGCTTATGTGGACGGCAACCTCGTGACCGCGCCGGCATGGCCAGCACATCCACAATGGCTGGCGAAGTTTGCCGAACTGTTGCGATAGAACAGCTATCGGGCTCAAACAAACAGGCGCTAAAAGCGCCTGTTTTCATTGGATAAACCCGGTTCAGTCATGGATTTTAACGCCAAGACAGCCGCGAACAAATTCCGGGTTAAAATGTTTCACCGCCTCCCCCACATAGCCCGCATCCAGCGCGCTGATTTTTGCCATTTCAGCATCAGTCAGGGAAAAATCCCAGATCGTAAAGTTCTCTGCAATACGTTTTTGTTGGGTAGATTTAGGGATCACCGTGACGCCACGCTGCACGTTCCAGCGCAAGACAATCTGCGCAATGGTTTTTTGATGGGCATCGGCGATGCCTTGCAGCATTTCATCTTCATAAGGCTTATGTCTGCCACCGCCTAACGGCGCCCAGGCTTCGGGCTGAACGTTATAGCGCTTCATGGTTTCCAGCGCGTCAGGCTGCGCGAAGTAAGGATGCAATTCCACCTGATTGACCATCGGCTTGATTCTGACGGTTTCACAGAAGTTGGTTAACACATGCGCATAGAAATTCGACACGCCAATAGCTTTCAGTTTACCGGCATCATAAGCCTCTTCCAGCGCGCGCCACGCGCTGAAATAATCCCCCATCGCCTGATGCAGTAAATAGAGGTCAAAATAGGCTAGCCCTGACTTTTTCAGCGACGCGTCAATACCGGCTTTCGCCGCTTCGGCGCTGACCATGTCCTGAACCCACAGCTTGGAGGTAATGAATAGTTCCTCGCGGGTACACAGCCCATCAGCGATGGCTTCACGAACGGCCTCCCCTACAGCGTCTTCGTTGCCATAGACGGCAGCGGTATCGATAAGGCGATAACCCGTGCGAATAGCGCTTAACACCGACTGCTTACATTCTTCTTTATCGGTAACCTTAAATACGCCAAACCCCACCATCGGCATTTTTAGATTGTTACTTAATACTGAATATTCCACGGTCATGCCTCTATCAGGTTAAAACATGATTTTAAGATACAACGCTCGCCACAATTAGACTGTTAAAACTGATTTGACCTATGCAATGGATTCATGAATCAGGTGTTTTAATAAGATCGGTCCCCTTCAGGGGGAAATAAGGCGTAAAAAAACGGGCGCGGTAAGCGGCGCCCGTTCTGAGTTTTGCAGCGATGGTTTTATCAGTGCTTAATGATATACATCGTATGCGTATACGCCACGTCTTCCGGATTGGTGATCGGGTATCCTTTCACCCACGGCTTGATTAAGCGGCCATTGGTGTACTGGTAGATGGGTGCAATCGGCGCTTTTTCGGCGAGGATTTTTTCCGCGGCATTGTAGTCAGCGTTACGCGCCTCGGCGGTATTTTCCAGGCTCGCCTGACGGATCACTTTGTCATAGGCGGGATCGTTAAAGCGCGCAATATTGCCGCTGTTCGTCGAAGTCAGCAGCGACAGGAAAGTAGACGGTTCGTTGTAATCGCCCACCCACGAAGCGCGAATCACATCGAAGTTGCCGGTATTGCGGCTATCGATGTAGGTTTTCCACTCCTGGTTTTGCAGCTTAACGTCGACGCCCAGATTTTTCTTCCACATTGACGCCACGGCGATAGCAATCTTCTGATGTACTTCCTGGGTGTTGTACAGCAGGGTCAGCTTCAGCGGACGATTCGGGCCATAGCCTGCCGCTTGCAGCAACATTTTCGCCTGCGCGTTCAGCTCTGCCTGGCTGCTCTCTTCCAGCGCCGACGTTTGAGGTTTAAAACCTGCCGTCACGTCTGGCGTAAAGCGCCACGCGGGTTTTTCGCCGGTCCCCAACACCTTCTCCGCGATGATACGACGATCGATGCTCATGCTGAGCGCCAGACGTACACGCGCATCAGCGGTAGGCCCCTTTTGGGTGTTAAAGGCGTAGTAATAGGTGCCCAGTTGCGCAGGCGTAAAGACCTGGCCCGGTAGCTCTTTTTTGAGCTTCTGATACTGGTTTTTCGCGAACGACTCCGTGATATCGATATCCCCGGCCTGATAGCGTTTGGTGGCCGCGGATTCCTGGTTAATCGGCATAAAGGTGACTTTCTGAATCACCGTTTTGGCGTTATCCCAGTAGTATTTATTCGGCACCGCCACCAGCTTTTCATTCACCACGCGGTCGGCCAGAACATAGGCGCCGTTACCCACCAGTTTGCCCGGACGCGTCCAGTTTTTATCGCTTTCGACAACGGTTTTATTCACCGGATAGAGCGAGAAGTTAGCCGTCAGATTCACAAACCACGGCAGCGGCTTATCGAGCTGGACCCGCAGCGTATGCGCGTCCACGGCGGTTACGCCCAGGGTTTCGGGCTTGGCTTTGCCATCAATAATATCCTGCGCATTCGTGATGCCCGCTAACGCCGCAAACCAGGCAAACGGCGAGGTGGTTTTCGGGTCAACCAGACGCTGCCAGCTGTAGACGAAATCCTGCGCCGTCACCGGCGTGCCGTCCGACCATTTAGCGTCGTTGCGAAGGGTAAACGTCCAGATTTTCTGATCGTTGGTTTGCCAGCGGGTAGCAACGCCAGGAATGATATTGCCGTGAGCATCCTGATTCACCAGACCTTCATACAGATCGCGAATGACCTGAATCTCCGGTAGCCCCACCGCCTTCGCGGGATCTAATGAAGCGGGTTCATCTTTAATGTGACGAACCAGCTCTTGCTGCTTCGCCAGCACCGTTCCGGCGGGAACGTCGGCCGCGACGGCGATAGAACTCAGACCTGAAAGCAAGACGGCGCAACAGGTCAAGGTGAACGGTAACTTCATGTCATCCCCTTTAAATAGGTAAACCCACACAACTTGATGAAAATATTATTTGTTTCACTTACACGAATTGCAAACAGCATGTCACATAAACTTGATATATCCCCAGCAATATCCATAAGGGAAACTATTTGATTCGCGGATGATTTTGCACAACACTGCTCAATATCCCCATTGCGTATCAGGATGCAGCGTATGTCAGCCACTCGCCCTCGCGCTCAGCGCGGCGCGTTCCCACCAGGGACACAACACTATGGTCGTTCACTGTTAGGCGCACCGCTTATCTGGTTTCCCGCGCCGCTGGCCGGTCCGCAAAGCGGTTTAATCATTGCCGGTACGCACGGCGATGAAAACGCCTCGGTGGTCACCCTCTCCTGCGCGCTGCGCACGCTGGCACCGGAGCTACGGCGTCATCACGTGGTACTGGCCGTTAACCCGGACGGCTGCCAACTGGGGCTACGCGCCAACGCCAACGGCGTGGATCTCAATCGCAACTTTCCGTCAGCCAACTGGAAAACCGGTGAAACGGTCTATCGCTGGAACAGCGCGGCCGAGCAGCGTGATGTGGTATTGCTCACCGGCAGCCGCCCCGGCTCTGAACCGGAAAGCCGCGCGTTGTGTCAGTTGATTCATCAGATAAACCCGGCATGGGTGGTGTCGTTCCATGACCCGCTGGCCTGTATTGAAGACGCCCGCAATAGCGAGCTGGGACAATGGTTGGCGGACGCATTCGCGCTGCCGCTGGTCAGCAGCGTCGGCTACGAAACGCCCGGCTCGTTCGGCAGCTGGTGCAACGATATCGGGCTACACTGCATCACCGCCGAGTTTCCGGCAATCTCATCAGACGAAGCCAGCGAGAAGTATCTGGCGGCGATGACGGGGCTGCTGCACTGGCAGACGACAAAACCGACGAAATAACCCGTCGCTGGTCTGGCCGCAATGCACGCCGGGGACGTATTGCGGACAGGAACGTGCCTGAGGCTGATGCCATCAAGGATCCCCGCAGGGAAAGAGAATACGGTTTGCGGATTGTTCGGCAAATTGAACGTTATTTAGCCGCCGCGACCTTAATCGACAGGACCTTTTCCGTATAGACGGTGCAATTCGAGGGAATATCTTTATTGATAAACGACATTGCGCCAATGGTCACATTGTCGCCGATCGTTATTTGGTCGCCGATAATGCAGGAATTAGCGCCGATATTCACATTATCGCCAATGGTGATAAGCCTATCACCATAATTATTCTTCGTCCCAATGGTTGTATTTTGTCTAATCAGTAAATTCTTACCAATAACCACATTATGGGTGATAACCACGCCATGAAAATGCGTGATGCGAAAGCCGCCACCAATGTCAGCGCCTAACATAATTTCAGTATTGTATTGTGATTCTAACTTGCGGTTAATCCTGAAAGCGGCCCAGCGTCGGAATGTACCGCCTTGCAGAAACAGACAATTAGCAATGCGCCACCAGACAATGAAGCGTTTCCCGGGTTGTCTCCAGCAGCGCAGCAGGATCCTACGCCAGGTAAATGGCTTGCGCCCCTTCAAAACATCGTCACGTAACAGCGACTTCATTTCCGCATAGAGTTCTTTTTTTGTTTTCTGTCTGGATGTAACCAT
>NZ_JANEWH010000178.1:0-7946 GCF_028069715.1 Kluyvera sp. Awk 3
GGTCAAATATCTATTAAATAACAGCATATTGATGCACGGATTTCCCTATTTTTACCATCGGCGAAATCCTCGTAATAGCCCGAACGCCCCGGGAGACAAATTGCATCCCGGGTCATAAAGCTGGATAATATTTCGTCAACGACAGCTCCGGAGGTCGCCATTCGTTCCCTTGAGGGCGCATGTGTTGCAGGGAAGAGAAGTGGTGGTGGAGGTTTAAAGTGTTAACGCGTGATTTCTTGATGAAGGCGGATTGTACAACGGCGTTTGGCGCAATAGAGGAATCGCTGCTCTGGTCCGCTGAACAGCGTGCGGCATCGCTGGCGGCGACGCTGGCCTGTCGTCTGGATAATGGTCCGGTCTGGATTTTTGGCTACGGCTCGCTGATGTGGAACCCGGCTCTCAACTACAGCGAGTCGGTCACCGGCACCCTCATCGGCTGGCATCGGGCGTTTTGTTTGCGGCTGACAGCGGGGCGCGGAAGCGCCTGCCAGCCGGGGCGGATGCTGGCGTTGAAAGAGGGTGGGCGTACCACCGGCGTGGCCTATCGTCTGCCGGATGACGAAATTGAAAATGAGCTGTCGCTGCTGTGGAAGCGCGAGATGATTACCGGTTGCTATCTGCCGACCTGGTGTCGGTTGAGCCTTGACGATGGGCGTACGGTGAATGCGCTGGTGTTTATTATGGATCCCCGTCATCCGCTGTATGAGTCTGACACCAGCGTGCAGGTGATTGCACCGCTGATTGCCCGTGCCAGTGGCCCGTTAGGGACCAACGCGCAGTATCTGTTCTCGCTGGAGCAGGAGCTGCAAAAGCTGGGCATGCCGGATGATGGTTTAGATGAGTTGATTAATAAAGTGCGTGTCCTGGTCAGTGGCGTGAACCCGCCGGGGCTGGCATAAGCGCGAAAAGCGAAACCCCGGAAGTGCGTGCTTCCGGGGACATTATCAGGCTGCGACGTAGCTGATAGAGTGCTCAAGCGACTGGCTGTGGCTATCAATCAGTACATTCCAGGTGCCGCTATAGGGCACAGTGAGATACGCTTTTTCTTCGTTTTGTACGCTCAGAATATCGGCGCCATGATTGCTGGCGCTCTTTTGGGTGCTCATTAAATGAATGTGGCAACGCTCAGAGCAACGCACCACCACCGTATCCCCGCCAAATAATGTCAAACTTGCCTTTACCATCACCAAAATACCCCGCTGCCATGAGTCAACGCGTTCCCTGCGACCAAATCCTGCCTGTGATGTTGTTCACAATTCACTCATCGCATAACACCAAACACCGCGTGCCTTGATGCTGATTTTGATCAAAAAATGCCGTAACGCTTCAACAAAAATGACAAAATCCCTGAATCCTTTCAGCCTTCGTGACATTCATAGGCAAAATGTGGCAGAGGTAACACAATATCCTCCCAAAGTGGGTAAAGGCGGCAAAATCAGAAGGTCAATACTTTATCTGCGGCCAGGGTCCACTGTGCCAGCTCAACCAGGGTGCCAATCTCCACGCCGTCGATCAGCGGCAGGGTGGTCATGCCGCGCCCGTCGGTGCAGGTTTTACACAGCTTCACCGGCACGCCCTGAGCGGTGAGGATCTCCAGCATCTGCTGGATGTTGTAGCCTTCAGCCGGTTTTTGCCCGCGCAGGCCAGCGGTGACGGCGTCTGACATTAAAAACAGCTGAAGGTGAAGGTCGCTCTGTTGCTCGCGAAGCGCGATGGCAAGGCGCAGGCTGTTAAACAGCGATTCGCTGCCGTAGGCAGCTCCGTTGGCGATAATGACAATACGTTGCATCTGAACTCCTTAATCAACTTCATGAAGATAGAGATCACCCTCTACCGGGTGTGCAAATGATACACCCGACACCGCAGGGGCTTGAAACGGTGGTGAAAAAATTGTGTGGAGCTGTTTCAACACAGGCGAAAAAAGCATCGTGGAAGCCATTGAAAAACAAGGCTGCTCAGCGGTCGACGAAGGAGGGAAATGCCTGAAAAGCAGGACAAACTGCGGTTTCTGTATGCCATAACTCTCAAGTGCTGCTGGCCGGCGTAACGTGTAAAACGGTGATTTCATCGTCATTCAGTCTATTCCTGGAATGCGGCGTGAAAGCTGAAGAATGAGGGGGATGGGGGTAAACTACAGGTTTGGGTGGGTGACATCTGACCCCCATTCGTTGCTGGCTATGAGGTTGTGGTTTTGTCTTTGCGTTTTTACTCGTCATTTTTCGTTGTGCTGGTGTTGGCCAGCAACTGCGCCCGGGCGCGGCAGAACTTTGTTGAAGAGGCGAAACATCCTTTCGATAATCTGCCGGATCTCGGCATCGCGCCGGAAAATCGCGAGGGCGAAAAACAGTTTGCCGAAATGGTGAAGTCTTTTGGCGAAGCCAGCATGACCGATAACGGCCTGGACACCGGCGAACAGGCGCGACTTTTTGCGCTCACGCAGGTGCAGGAGAAGCTGAATAGCGAAGTGAACCAACAACTGGGTAGCTGGCTTTCGCCCTGGGGCAATACGGATTTTCAGATGCTGGTGGATGAGAAGGGTAAGTTTACCGGTAGCCACGGCAGTTGGTTTGTGCCGTTACAGGACAACACCCGCTATCTCACCTGGACCCAGATAGGGTTAAGCCAACAGGACGAAGGAACGGTAGGGAACCTCGGCGTCGGCCAGCGTTGGGTCGCCGGGCGATGGTTGCTGGGCTATAACACCTTTTACGATAGCCTGTTGGGTGATGATCTCAACCGTGGTGGCGTTGGCGCGGAGGCCTGGGGTGAAAATCTGCGCTTTTCAGCCAACTACTACCATCCGCTTCATGCCTGGGAAAGCAGCGGCACGACGCTACAACAGCGTATGGCGCGTGGCTACGACGTCACCGCACAGGCCTGGATCCCCGCCTGGAACCACATTAATACCAGCCTGAGCGTGGAGCAGTACTTCGGCGATAGCGTCGATCTGTTCCGCAGCGGTACGGGGTACCATAACCCGGTCGCGGTTTCGCTTGGCCTCAACTATACCCCCATTCCACTTCTCACCTTTAGCGCTCAGCACAAGCAGGGAGAGAGCGGGGTGAATCAAAACAATCTTGGCATGAAGGTGAATTTCCGCTTCGGTGTGCCGCTGAAGAAGCAGTTAGCGGCTGATGAAGTGGCGCAAACGCGCACCCTGCGCGGCAGCCGCTATGATGCGCCAGAACGCAATAGTTTGCCGGTGATGGAGTATCGGCAGCGTAAAAGTCTGACGGTCTATCTGGCGACGCCGCCGTGGAACCTGAGCAGCTATGAAACGGTCGAGCTTAAACTTCAGATACACGACGAGTACGGCGTGAAATCGCTGACCTGGCAAGGTGATACTACCGCGCTCAGCCTGACGCCGCCGGCGTCGAATAACAGCACCGACGGGTGGAGCATCATTATGCCCGCGTGGGATTATACGCAAGGGGCCAGCAATACCTGGCATCTGTCGGTGGTGGTGGAAGATAAGAAGGGGCAGCGTGTTACCTCCAATGAGATCACGCTGGCGTTGACCGAGCCGGTCGTCAGCTTTGCGCCGATGGAAAATGGCTGGTCGGGCATGACGCCTTAATTGTGCGTGACAGGAGCTGTCACGACAATTAAGGAGCGGGCAGTCAGAAAATACGTTCCTGATGCACCCAGACCGCGGCTTCAACGCGCGATTTCAGCTTCATTTTCTTCAACATATGCTTCACGTGCACCTTGACGGTGCTTTCGGTGATGTCCAGGCGACGAGCGATCATCTTATTCGGCAGGCCTTGAGCGATCAGTTTCAGAATATCGCGTTCGCGTGGCGTCAACTGATTGATATCACGATCGGAGGTCGCACGGTTAGCGCGCAGGCTGGCTGCGAGAACCGGGGTTAACGCTTCACTCAGCACCATTTCGCCCGCGGCGGCCTGTTGCAGGGCTTTCAGCAGATCTTCCGGCTCCATATCTTTTAGCAGATAGCCGTCGGCACCGCGTTTGAGCGCAGTGACGACGTCTTCTTCATGGTTAGAAACGCTGAAAACCACCACGCGGCCAGAGAGTGATTTTTCGCGCAGCTTGTCGAGGGTTTCCAGACCGTTCATGCCGGGCATATTGAGATCGAGCAAAATCAGATCCGGATCGAGCGCTTCTGCCAGTTCAATGCCTTGCTCGCCGTTGCTGGCTTCGCCCACAACCTGTATATCCGATGCCATACTGACCAGCTGTTTTACGCCAGTACGTAGCATGGGATGATCGTCAATTAGCAGGATGGTAGCCCGTTCCTGATTACTCATGGATTTCTCCTTGGAAAGTTGAAAGCGATTTTTCAGGGATAAACGAGACCACGACTTCAGTACCGCCGCTTTCACGGCGACGAACCTGGCAATCGCCACGCAGGCTCTGCGCGCGGTCACGCATAATAATAAGACCATAATGGTTGCTGCGTTCAGCGTGCAGCGGCACACCGCAGCCGTTATCCGCCACCACCAGTTTGACCTGATTACCCTGTTGGGTAACGGTCACCTTAACGTCGCTGGCCTGTGAATGCTTCAGCGCATTGCTGAGTGCCTCACGGGCAATTTGCAGCACGTGAATGGCCTGATGCGACGGGACGTAGCGCGGCGGTAGCTGATAGTCCAGTTGGACCGGGAAACCAAAGTGTTTGCTGTATTCCAGACAACTGGACTCCAGTGCCGGGCGCAGACCCGACTCGGTCAGCTTCAGGCGGAAAGTGGTCAGCAGCTCGCGCAGTTGCGCCCACGAGGTGTTTAGCTCGTTACGGACCTGGCCAAGCAGTTCGCGGCTTTCTGCGGACGACTGTTCGTTCTGCATCATTTGCAGACAGCTGACCTGCATTTTCATACATGAGAGCGATTGGGCGATGGAGTCGTGCAGCTCGCGGGCAATGGTGGCGCGTTCTTCCATAACGATGAGCTGTTGCTGACGCTCCAGCTGTTTATCCAGCGCCAGCGTCGAGGTCAACTGCTCGAGCAGCGTGTCGACCAATTGCTGCTGATCGTGGCTCAGCTCGCGACCATGGGGCAGGGTGGCCAGCAGAATGCCATACTGATTGCGCGGGTCGGTAAGACGCCATTTGAGCGTCGCGCCTTCGGTCGCCGACATATCAACGTCCCGTGGACACAGGTAACAGCCTTTATCGTCGCATTCCCAGCCTGAATGACAGCTAAATTCCTGGTGGTTCTCTTCATCTTCAGTGTCGTAGACCCGCACTTCAATTTCCCGTAGCGGCGTCAGCTGTTGCAGGCCGTTCAATACCGGTGAGATACGCTCGCACAGCGGTGCGCTGCTGTGTAGCCGGCGGTTAGCCTGCCACAGGAAGGAGAGAATGGCGTTTTTCTGCTCCAGCCCGGCGGTTTTTTCCTGCACCCGGCGTTCCAGCGATGCATAGCTTTCGGCCAGTTCGGCAGACATGTTGTTCAGCGCCATGCCCAGAGTTGCCATTTCGTTACGTCCGCCGATCTGCGCGCGATAGGTAAAATCACGATGACTGATGGCTTCCGCCATCCGCAGAAGCTGACGCCACGGATGCAGCAGGCGTGTACGTAGCCAGAAGACGGTGAAAATAAACAGCACGGCCATGAAAAAAGCCATCAGGCGGTGCATCCACACCACGTGAGAGATGCGCTCTTCGGTGGTGTGATCGAAAACGGTGACTAACTGATTAATGCGGTCGACGAAGCCCGAGACATCGGCATTCACTTCATCCTGGCTTTGTGCGCCGCGAATATCGGGCGCCAGATGATTCAGCCAGTACTGCTGTAGCGCTTTGAGCTGTGCCACCTGACCATCACGTTCTGCCGCCAGCTGTAGCTCCGGGCTGAAGACGGTTTTTTGCATTTCATCAAACAAGGGCTGGTCGTGCTCTTGCACGGGAATGGCCGCCAGCAGACGGTAGCTCTGCATACGCAGAGAGCCTGCCTGGTTAATGGCGTGCGCGCTGCCCTGGACGCCGTTGACCAGGCGTGCGGAAATCATCATGCTGGCCACCCCGATGAGGGTAGAGAGCAGGACGATGAGGGCCAGTTGATTCACCAACGTGAGTGGTGTAAAAAAGCGTCTAAACATTGTGCGTTACAGCTCCTGACGGAAGGCTCTCCGGCGAGTGGCGTTATTTTCGACTATCGCCTGGAGTATACCCATACCCCTAAGGAGTTACTCCTTTATTTCCATAATAGTAAAGGTGCCGGGGGGAGAGGGGTAGCAACGTAACAGCCGTGTGATAAAACAGGTTTTTTTAGACAAAAAAGACTACTCCCTAAGGATGATGCTGTTTTTTTGCCCATTCTGTAGCCCACTTTTCCTTTGATTTATATCAACTTACCTCGTGGTGTAAACCCTAATGTGGCGAGGTTGATATTAATAATCAGAGGTGTCTATGAGTCACTCCACTGCCCCGGAAAGGGCAACCGGCGCTGTCATTACCGACTGGCGTCCGGAAGATCCGGCATTCTGGCAGGAACGCGGCCATCGCGTTGCAAGCCGGAACCTGTGGATTTCAGTACCGTGCTTGCTGCTGGCTTTCTGCGTATGGATGTTGTTCAGCGCCGTTGCGGTCAATTTACCAAAAGTGGGCTTCCAGTTTACGACCGACCAACTGTTCATGCTGACGGCGCTGCCGTCTGTGTCAGGGGCGCTGCTACGCGTGCCGTATTCCTTCATGGTGCCGATGTTTGGCGGCCGTCGCTGGACAGCGTTCAGCACCGGGATCTTAATCATTCCATGCGTATGGCTCGGTTTTGCGGTGCAGGATACCTCTACGCCGTTTAGTATCTTTATCATCATCTCTCTGCTGTGCGGCTTTGCCGGTGCAAACTTTGCGTCCAGCATGGCTAACATCAGCTTCTTCTTCCCGAAACAGAAGCAGGGCGGCGCGCTGGGCCTGAACGGTGGACTGGGTAACATGGGCGTGAGCGTCATGCAGCTGGTGGCTCCACTGGCGATTTCGCTGTCTATCTTCGCCGCCTTTGGTAGCCAGGGCGTCCAGCAGCCGGACGGTTCAGAGCTGTTCCTGGCGAACGCTGCATGGATCTGGGTGCCGTTCCTGGCCATTTTCACCCTTGCGGCCTGGTTTGGTATGAACGAGCTGGCGACCTCTAAAGCATCGCTGAAAGAGCAGCTGCCGGTTCTGAAGCGTGGTCACCTGTGGATCATGAGCCTGCTGTATCTGGCAACCTTCGGTTCGTTTATCGGTTTCTCCGCCGGTTTTGCCATGCTGTCGAAAACCCAGTTCCCGGACATTCAGATTCTGCACTACGCCTTCTTCGGGCCGTTTATCGGCGCGCTGGCGCGTTCTGCGGGCGGGGCTATCTCCGACCGCCTGGGCGGGACTCGCGTGACGCTGATTAACTTTATCCTGATGGCGGTATTTAGCGCGCTGCTGTTTATGACCCTGCCAACCAACGGCGTGGGCGGTAACTTCATCGCCTTCTACGTAGTCTTCCTGGCGTTGTTCCTGACGGCCGGTCTGGGCAGCGGTTCCACCTTCCAGATGATTTCCGTGATCTTCCGTAAGCTGACGATGGATCGCGTGAAAGCAGAAGGCGGTTCCGACGAGAAAGCGATGCGCGAAGCGGCCACCGATACGGCGGCAGCGCTGGGCTTTATCTCGGCGATTGGCGCTATCGGCGGCTTCTTTATTCCGAAAGCGTTCGGTACCTCGCTGGATTTAACCGGCTCACCGGCTGGCGCAATGAAAGTGTTCCTTGTGTTTTATATTGTTTGTGTGGTGGTGACCTGGGCAGTATATGGTCGCAAAGCGAAAAAATAACGCTTAACGTTATTTAAAAATAAAGGCGCGAGTTTTCGCGCCTTTATTACATTCCTGGTTAGTTACAACATACTGTTGGTGTTACGACGATTTTGGCAGCGTGCCAAAATGGGCTTAGCAGGAGGGGAAAGGGACTCTACCCCTTAATACCAGATGGCCCCTTTTTTACAGACTGAAACAT
>NZ_JANEWH010000179.1:0-7850 GCF_028069715.1 Kluyvera sp. Awk 3
GTTGAGTCCCTGTAATAATAAAAATAACGTGGACTGTTAATTTTAAGAATTTGAGATTTATCTTTAATTTATTTCGAATAATCTGGAAAATGCGTATTCTCTTTAAAAAAATTAGGAATTTTCCTAACATAAATGAACGCACCAACCCTGGCAAACCGCTGTCTAAGCTTATGAATCGACATAGTCTGTAACCTCTTCTGAAGCAAAACAAGACGTTAGCTTTTCTCTGCTCATTCATATGGGTGAGAAGAAGAAAAATTTAACCGTCTGAGATTTAATTGTAATTTTTCGTAATAGCTCGGTGAAATCTTTTGCGGAGTAGATTATAGTTACAGCAGATCAGGAACAGGTGCACGTTTCAGGTTGCCAGCAGTACCATCCCACACCGGTATTTGTTATTCGTTGTTTGCACTACGACAAGGGGGATGCGTTATGGACGAATACTCACCAAAAAGACATGATATCGCACAGCTTAAGTTTCTTTGTGAAACCCTGTATCATGATTGTCTTGCCACACTCGAAGAGAGTAACCATGGCTGGGTGAATGACCCTACCTCGGCGGTTAACCTGCAGCTTAATGAGCTGATAGAACATATTGCGACGTTCGCACTTAATTATAAAATTAAGTACGACGACGATAATAAACTGATTGCACAGATTGACGAATATCTGGATGATACTTTCATGTTATTCAGCAACTACGGCATTAATAGCGTCGACCTGCAAAAATGGCGGAAGTCAGGGAACAAACTCTTCCGTTGTTTTGTCAATGCTAGCCGTGCTAACCCTGTTAGCCTGTCTTGTTAAAATTATTACAATCAATGGGTGAATTATGTCTGATAAACCACTAACTAAAACCGATTATTTGATGCGTCTACGCCGCTGTCAGTCTATTGACACGCTGGAACGCGTTATTGAAAAAAATAAATATGAACTCTCTGATAATGAGCTGGCGGTATTTTACTCAGCAGCCGATCATCGTCTGGCAGAATTGACGATGAATAAACTGTACGACAAGATCCCTTCAACCGTGTGGAAATACATCCGTTAATTTTTCTGTTTCATGCATGACTTCTCCCTGTTATGTGACTGATTGTGTGAATGGCATCACATCGACGAGTAGGGAACGTTCCCAAAGCGCTAATCACCTTTTAAGGTGATGGCTCTATAAAAGGGAGACGCCCATGAGCGATGAAAAACGTAAGATGATTGCCGGCGAGCATTATCGCCCGGCCGATGACACGCTAAGAACGGACAGGATCCGCGCAAGGCAGTTGATTCACCGATATAACCATATGGCTCCGGATGAAAAAGCCGAACGCGCAGCGCTACTCAACGAGCTGCTCGGCAAAGGTGACGATGCTTATATTGAGCCAACGTTCCGCTGCGACTATGGCTACAATATCTTTCTTGGCGCCAACTTCTACGCTAACTTCGATTGCGTCATGCTCGACGTCTGTCCGATTCATATTGGCGATAACTGCATGCTGGCACCGGGTGTACATATCTACACCGCCACTCATCCCCTCAATGCCATTGAACGCAATAGCGGTATCGAGTTCGGCAAACCGGTGACAATCGGCCACAATGTGTGGATTGGCGGACGTGCGGTGATTAACCCCGGCGTGACGATTGGCGATAACGCGGTGATTGCTTCCGGCGCTGTTGTCGTGAAAGACGTTCCAGCCAACGCCGTTGTCGGCGGCAACCCGGCCCGTATCATCAAGATGTTAGCTTGATAACAGCAACAGACTGTTATGCTTTTTTGCAACCAATCTGTTACTTTCTGCATGGATTAACGCAACATACAATAGGCTATTCCGCCTAACGTTGCCGAGCAAAAGATGTCAGAGATCCAGCGATTACTCACGCAAACTATTGATGAACTCAACGCCCGCGAAAAGCGCGACAACCGGCCGCGCTTTAGTATCAGTTTTATTCGCAACCACCCCGGCCTGTTCATTGCCATGTACCTCGCCTTCTTCGCCACCCTGGTGGTGATGATGCGTTCCGACACGCTGGCCGATTCGGTTTGGCTACTGTGGCTGCTGTTTGCGCTACTGAACGGCTTCTTCTTCTTCGACGTCTATCCGCGCTACCGCTACGAAGATATCGATGTGCTGGATTTTCGCGTGTGTTACAACGGTGAGTGGTACAACACTCGCTTCGTACCACCGGAGTTGATTGACAATATCCTGCACTCTAACCGCGTCGACGGTCAGTACAAAACGCAGCTGCAAAAAATGGTCACCACCAAGGGCGACCTGTCGTTCTACGACGTCTTCACCCTTGCCCGCGCCGAAGCGGCGCAATAAGCCGCTGTAACGTCCGTATTGCCGGTGCAAACTGTGAGGCGGACGTATTACCATAGCCCAACACCAACCCCGTACGGGCATGCTGACGGTCGAGATAAAATGTGCTGAGCGCGCTGGGCGTCATCTGATGCGCACGCGCCTGGCGCACCAGCGACACGTCATCAATGCCGTCAATAGCGACCGTCATATGTAACCCGCCCTCACCCGCCATTAATTGGTGCGGAACGCTTAATTCCTCTTCCAGCGCCGCGCGTAGCTGCGCCTGACGCTTGCGGTACAGACGGCGCATCGCCGCCAGATGTCGGGCATAGTGTCCTTCCTCAATAAAGCTCGCCAGCGCCCGTTGCTCCGCCCGATGTCCACCGCGCAGCAGCGCACGAATAGCAGGTTGTGCCGCCTCCACCAGCATCGGCGGCAGGACCATAAATCCAATGCGCAGCGATGGGAATAACGTTTTGCTGAAAGTACCGAGGTACACCACCGGCGCGTTGTCGTCCATGCCGCGCATCGCCGGAATCGGCTCACCGCTGAAGCGAAATTCACTGTCGTAGTCATCTTCGATAATCCAGCAGCCATGCTGGCGCGCATATTCCAGCAGCGCCAGCCGTCGCGCCACGCTGAGCACCCTGCCGGTCGGATACTGATGCGAAGGTGAAGTAAAGATCAGCGTCGGTGGCGGCAAATCATCGGCAATTCGCATTCCTTCGTTATCGACCGCCACGCCCTCAAGCACAAGCCCCGACGCCATAAATGCGCTTTTCGCGCCGAAGTATCCCGGCTCCTCTACCCATGCTCTCTGCCCCGGTTCACTCAGCAGATGGGTGCAGAGATTCACGCCTTCCAGCGCCCCTTCCGTGATCACAATTTGCCGCGCATCGCAGTCGATACCCCGCGATAGCGCCAGATGCCGGGCAATCGCCGCCCGCAGCGGCCACTCTCCCGCCGCATCGCCGTATCCAAGCAGGCTGCTACCCTGTTCGCGCAAAACGCGATCCAGCAATCGACGCCACAGCGGCAAAGGAAAGTAGTTGATGGCCGGCGTGCCGGGGGTGAACAGGAGCGGCGGCGTATCGCGAGGCTGTACCTGCGGCAAATCCAGCAGGCGTTCCGGCAGTGAGACCGGGATACAGTCTGTGGCCCCCGCCATCTGCGGTAGAGACGCCACCCGGGAGCCACGACGATCGCGACGTAGATAACCTTCCATCGCCAGCTGTTCCAGGGCGGCGTTGACCGTATTACGTGAAATGCTCAGCCGCTCGGCCAACGTCCGAGAACCAGGAAGCCAGCTCTGAGCCTGGAGCTGTCCGCACAGGATGGCGTCTCTGAGCGCCGCGTACAGGCTGCGTTGCAGCGTCTCCGCACCGCGCGCCGCAAGCGCATCATTCAAGAGAGTAAAAAAGGGATCGTCGGGAATATTCATGGCTGCTCCTCGTGGCACCATCAAAATATACTCTGGTGGCACTTTTTATGGAACCAGCAAAGCCCTACGCTCGACGTATTGTTTATTTCCCTAAGGAGAGGTTATGAGTCAGCTCAATCAATTTGGTCAGCTAATTGGCGATGCCCTGCCGGACTGGCAGCCGCGCCCATATCCGCAGCGCGTGGTGCTGGAAGGTCAGTATTGCCGTCTGGAACCGCTAAGTCTGCAACATGCTGATGCGCTCTTTGCCGCCCATCAGCAAGCGGCGGATACCCGCAACTGGACGTGGCTGCTGCGTGAACCAGAGGGATCGGTGGAAGAGTATCGTCAGTGGATCGCCGGCGTGGAATCCCTTCAGGATCCGCTGCACTTTGCGGTAATAGATATCCGCACCCAGCAGCCAGTGGGCACGCTGGCACTGATGCGTATCGAGCCAAATCATGGGGTGATGGAAGTGGGGCACGTCCACTTTTCGCCACTGCTTAGCCGCACGCCCGCCTCGACGGAAGCGCAGTGGCTGCTGATGCGCTACGCCTTCGAGACGCTCGGCTACCGTCGCTATGAGTGGAAATGCAACAGTTTCAATGACCCCTCACGCCGTGCGGCACTACGTTTAGGTTTTCAGTTTGAAGGACGTTTTCGCCAGGCGCTGGTGATTAAAGGCCACAACCGCGATACCGACTGGTTTTCCATTATCGACGGCGAATGGCCCGCGCTGGACCGCGCCTTCCAGGCCTGGCTTGCCGCCGATAACTTTACCGCCGACGGCAAGCAGCGCCAGTCCCTGGAGGCTTTCCGTTAACGACGTTTTTTGCGCCCCTGTACGGCTTTAAAGCGGGGGTTGGATTTACAGATCACGTAAAGACGACCTTTGCGCTTCACTATCTGACAATCCGGGTGGCGCTGTTTCGCACTGCGCAGCGAGTTAAGTACCTGCATCAGGATCCCCTTTTCACATCAACAAAGCGGCCAAAACGCTGGGTAAAGCGCGCGACGCTACCTTCGGCGGAAACGCTGCGCTGCTTCCCGGTGTAGTACGGGTGCGATTTTGATGAAACATCAATCGTGACATAAGGATATGTCACACCTTCCAGCTCAATTTCCCGGTCCGTTTTGATGGTGGAGCCGACTTTAAAGTACTCGTTAGCGCTGGTGTCGTGGAATACCACGGTACGGTAATGGGGGTGGATGTTCGCTTTCATCTGATCCTCAATTAATATGTTATAACATAACAATTACGATACGCCGTCAAAAAACGCTTTGCAACCCTACAGTTTTAAGGGAAATAGCCGAAGTGCAGACTGCACTCCGGCAAGGGAGGTTAGCGGCTAAGCTGATGCGCAATCGCGCGCAGCTGCTCGGCAATCGCCTGCATATCTTTGCCCTGCTCCACCTTCGCACCAGAAGAGTGGCGCACGACAAGGCGAGCAGGGAGAATGGATGAAGTCCGTGACGAAGCGTTGTCGTCACTTTCAAGAATGCGGCGTACCGCCTCTTTGCCCTGCAAGTCCAGGTCTAACGATACCGTGGTCAGCGCTGGGTAGAAAAATGAGCTTTCATAGGTGTCATCGTAACCAATCACCGACTTTTCGCCGGGAATGGCGACCTGATGCTGATGAAATGCGCTCAGCACCCCTAACGCCATCTGATCGTTCCCCACCAGCACCGCCGAGAAATCCGGGGTCTCGCGCAGCATTTGCAGCGCACAGGCATAGCCGCTTTGTGCATCCCAGTTGCCGTGCAGCACGGTCACTGGCTTCAGTCCGTAGCTATTGAGCGTATCCAGCCAGCTTCTCAAACGTAGGTTGGCGGAGACAGAACTCACCGGGCCGGCCAGAATCGCCATCTCACGATGACCCGACTCATACAGATATTTGACGCTGGCACGGGTGCCATCTGCCGGATTAAACGAAACGTTATACACCGAACTATAGGGATCAACATCGAGGAAAAGACAGACGATATCATCGTTGTCATCTGCAATTTTCTGTGCTGTTTCAGTCTCTAATGGTACGTTGATAATCACTTTGCTGACCAGCTGTGATTTCAGTTCGTTGATCGAATCCTGAACACTATGATTGACGTTCTCATCAATCATCGAAATCAGTACCTGATACCCCTCTACATTTGCGTAGCGTTTCACCGCTGCCGCAACCTGAGAAGGCGCGTGCAAAGCCAGTGAAGTGGTCACCAGTCCAAGGGTATGAGTGGTCTTGCCAACCAGCTGCTGGGCAAGTCGGTTTGGGACATAGCGGAGTGCCTCGATGGATTTCTCCACCTTGTGGCGTGTGGCTTCGGATACATTGGCAGATTTATTGAGTACCCTGGACACAGTCTGGTAGGAGACGCCCGCATGGCGAGCAACGTCTTCCAAAGTTGCGCTTTTAGACTTCATCGTCCGGTTCCTTATGTTGTTATCGCTAGATTGTAACAGGGGTCATCCCAAAAAACGTCTACCGACCTGATTTATGACATACGATAACATAAAAAAGATATACGCCCACATTCCCATGCAACAAGAAACCCCTTACAAAATGAACAGAAAATGGTTAATTTATTTGCAGTTAGTCACATATCAACAATCAAATGTTTGCCGGATTTTACATTTAGGCATTTTATTACACTCGTTATGTGAACGTAATACAAAACAAAACGAGGATAATAATGAAAACAACCCTACGCACGCTTTCAATTGCGTTAGCTACTGCGCTGACTTCATCTTCTCTGCTGGCGGCAACGTCAGTTCCTATTGATTTCCATGGCTACCTCCGCTCCGGCGTAGGCGTTTCTGGCGATGGCGGAATGCAGGAATGGCAAAAAAACAAACTCGGCCGTTTGGGAAACGAAGCCGACACCTACGGTGAACTTGAATTGGGTTCTGAGGTGTATAAGAAAAACGATGTCAGTTTCTACCTGGACTCAATGGTCAGCATGGTTTCCGACGGTTCAAACGATAACGAAACTACCTTCGGCGACGATGCGCAGTTTGGTCTGCGTCAATTAAACCTACAGATTAAAGGGCTTATCCCGGGCGATCCGAATGCGGTTATCTGGGGTGGGAAACGCTATTACCAACGCCACGATCTGCACATCATTGATACCAAATACTGGAATATTTCCGGCTCCGGCGCCGGGATCGAAAATTATACCGTCGGCCCTGGCGCAGTTTCATTGGCCTGGATCCGCGGCGACGCCAACGATGTCGACTATCGCGTTGACGGTGATAACGACGTAAACATTAACTACATTGACCTTCGCTATGCGGGCTGGAAACCATGGAGCGGTGCCTGGACCGAATTCGGTATCGACTACGCCATGCCGAACGCAACTGACAAACAGAAGGATTACGGCGGCCTGTATGATGCTGATAACGGTGTGATGCTGACCGGTGAAATCAGCCAGGATATGTTTGGCGGCTATAACAAGCTGGTGCTGCAATATGCCAACAAAGGCCTGGCGCAGAACATGGTCTCCCAGGGTGGAGGTTGGTACGACATGTGGAACTACGTCAATGATGCCACCGGCTACCGTGTTATCAACACCGGTCTGATCCCAATTACCGACAAGTTCTCTCTTAACCACGTGCTGACCTACGGTTCGGCGGATAACACCACCGAATACACCGATAAATCACGTCTGGTCTCGTTGGTTGGCCGCGCGCAATATCAGTTCACTGAATATGTACGTTTAATTGGTGAAGTGGGTGGTTTCTATCAGAAAGACTCCTACACTGACGGTAGCCACTATAAGCAGAGCGGCGAGAAATACACCATCGCGTTAGGCCTGGCAGATGGCCCTGACTTTATGTCTCGTCCGGAGCTGCGCGTCTTTGCCTCTTACCTGAATGATTCCGAACAGGGCAATGCCTTTAACGACGGCACCGCCAGCGATACCTGGAACTTCGGCGTGCAGGTGGAAGCCTGGTGGTAATACGTTAACCTGACTGAATCATTGTTTTGCCCTAATTCTATCTTTTGTTATTTGCGCCAATTTTATATTTGCCACTCCATTATTGTTTCTATCATCTGGCCTTGGGGATAATGCTATTATTAGGTTGTCCTCTTTTTTTATCGCGCCAATAATAAAAAACCCCGATATCAAATCAGGGTTTTCAT
>NZ_JANEWH010000018.1:0-52235 GCF_028069715.1 Kluyvera sp. Awk 3
ATTTTATTTCGTAATATCCATTTCTGTTTCTTCGTTTTTATTGAGTCAGAACAAAAACGTTATATTCATCAGGCCTGTATGGTAGCGCCTCATATTGAGTCTGTTTACCTATAAAATGATGAAGAATCTGCTGTTATTATTATCGTTTATTTTAATTTCCCCCTCATCTCTGGCGCTGAATTTTAACTCGACGGCGCTGCAGCTTCATTGCCCGTCGCGCGGCCTGGTGGAGGTCACTCTCCATGTCTATGGTCATGTATCGGAACTGTGGCAGGGGCATTATGAAGTCGGCGCTGGCCACCGTCAGGATAACGGCGTCGAGGTGGTCAGCTTTAGCAATGGCGACAGGCTTATCCACCGCAGCCGTAGCGGCGAGTTTTTATATCGCTATGCGGGGAAGGGGACGCTACAGCACTGCCAGAAGCTTTCCGAAAGCCCGCTCCATGCGCAGACGCTGGCCTATCACCATTAACGTTCGCCTGGCTGTAGGTTATCGTTCGCCCAGTGGATAAACGCTTTTTTCGCCAGCGCTGGGCTGAATAGCCAACCCTGTCCGGTCTGCACGCCGTGGGCGAGCAGCCAGTCGCGTTGCGCGGGAGTTTCAATCCCTTCGGCCACCATCGTCAGGTTGAGCGATTTTGCCATGTCGATGATATGGCCGGTCACGCGATTGTGTTCCAGGCTGTCGACGAAGGATTTATCGATCTTCAGCGTGTCGATGTCCAGATCCTGCAAGTAGCTGAGGCTTGAATAGCCGACGCCAAAATCATCAATACAAATGGTATGGCCCATTTCCCGGTAGGCCTGAATCACCGGGCACGCGGTTTTGGGAGTGATGAGTTCGCGCTCGGTAATTTCAATCGCAATCTGATTGGCGGCAACCTGCCACTGCGTGAGCAGTTGTTTGACGAGCGTCGGCAGGGGAGGCGAACTGAGGTCGGCGGCGGAGAAATTAATCGCAATATGTTGTTGTGGATGCGCGGCCAGCCAGTTCCCGAGATCGTCAAATACCGTACGCACGATATATTCGGTCAGTTGATTAATAACGCCGGTTTGCTCGGCCAGCGGGATGAAAATATCCGGCGGTAGCCAGTGGCCGTCCGGCTGCTGCCAGCGGGCCAGCGCTTCGGCGCCGACGATGCGTCCGCTCTTCAGGTCGACCACCGGCTGATAGTGCACGCTGATTTCCTTCGTCCGTATGGCATCGAGAATGCGGTAATGTGATGAACGCAGGCGGCGCAGAAGACGCAGCATCAAAAATGCCGTGATGAGACTCAGGAGTATGCCCAACGGCACCCAAATCATCAGCTGGTGGCGCAAGCTGGATTCCATCGGCTGCAGGGAAGACCAGGTCAGTAAAATCGCCCCCACCGTTGGCAGAAGCTGCTGGTGGTAAACGATGCCATCTTTTTCGATTGTTGGCTGAAAGACATGCAGATTTTTTTGCCAGAAGTCCGCGTCGACAGGCGCATTGCTGGTGATCACCTGATAACCTTTCGTACTGATCAACGCGGCATGAATGGGGTAGTGAGGGTGCGGCAAGACGTCGATCAGTGAATCGGGATCCACAATGGCGACGTACCGACCGTTGCTGACGGCGACCATTTTGTCGTCGGTTTGCAGGTCGTGACGCGACACCAGCCACACCTGATAACCGCCGGGGGCGGTAAATTCGGAGTCCGGGACTTTTTCGCCCAGACTATTGCCCAACAGGGCGCAGGGATGGACCGCGTTTTCAAGGAAAAACACGCTCTGCACGTATTGATGAATATAGGACATCTTTTGCAACTGACGCAGATGCGCCAGGCTACAGGTCTCGCCCCGGAAGCGGCTGACCTCTTCCAGCGCGGTACGCGTTTGATGCTTGACGCGCTCTGAACGCGCCATGACCCGTGCGGCGTAGTTGTTTAACTCCTGGTCAAAGAGTTCGTGGGCCTGGCGGTGGGCCAGCCACAGGCTGAGCGTAATGGGCAGAATGATTAGGATAATCAGCACGCCCGTGATTATGCTCACCAGACGCTGCGTGGTCATCATAAATTCCTGGTGCTCGAGCGGAGGTTATTAAGCGATTTATTCGCTGCTGATTATATCGTTGGCAGGGGGCTCCGGACTATAACAATATAAAGATTATGCCTATCATTCTGCTGGATACCGATTTTGGCTCGAAGCGAAATACCCCTTCAGGATGAACTGAAGGGGTGTTTTTTATCCATTATGGCGCCATTTGTCCGCCGTTGACGTCCAGAATCTGCCCGGTGATATAGCCGCTGCAGGCGTGCGATGCGAAGAACAAGAACGCTGGTGCAACCTCCTCAGCGGTGCCAAAGCGGCCCATCGGGATACTGGCGGCGATTTTGGCCCGCAGTTCGTCGCTTTTCCCGTCATGGAACGCGGTATCGATGGTGCCCGGTGAGACGATATTGAAGCGGATACCGTCGACGGTAAATTCTTTCACCCAGTTACGGTGAATATCGTGCAACCATGCCTTCGACGCCGCGTAGACGCCCGCACCCACGCCGCCGCCCTCGCGCCCGGCGATGGAACCGGTGCTGATAACGCAGGTGGTTTCGCCTCGGGCTTTCGCCGCCGCGCGTAAATGCGGAATGGCAAAGCGGGTCATCATCAGCGCCGAGCGGGCGTTGAGATCCATCACCCGGTCGTAAAATTCATCGTCAATGGCTTCCAGGTTGGCCCGCCCTCCGAGACCGCCGGCGTTGTTAATCAACACGTCCAGGCCACCGAAGCGTTCAACAAACGCGGCGACCAGGTGAGCGCATTCGTCCGAGCTGGTGACATCGGCCTGCAAGAATTCGACCTCGCCGCCGTATTGACGCAGCAGACTCAACGTCTCCTCCAGCTCCGGCGGTACGTTATGGCTGTTGATGCCGACTTTGGCTCCCTGGCGGGCAAACGCCAGCGCGGCGGCCAGCCCCATCCCTGCGCTGGACCCGGTGATTAATACGCGCTTATTTTTCAGGTCGGTAAACATAGTTGCTCCCTTGTGTTGAAGAATCAGAAGAGGCGCTGCGCCAAAGAACGTAGCCGAACAAAATGATGGCGGCAGCGCTGAGCAGGAACAGCAGGCGTCCCCACAATGGATTAGGAATCAGGATCATCAGCAGCATGCACAGACCCATGGCGAGCGATATCTTGCCGATTTTGCTGCGCTGCAGGCGGTCGAAGCCATCCTGCTCGTGGTCGGCGTAGACCGGTGTTTCCATATTGCTGAAGAAGGTAGCGAGTACCGAAGCGCGCGCTTTACCCGGCTCGCGGTAAAACAGCGTCGACAGGCAGAAGAAGCCGCCGGTAAACACCAGGTGGCAGAAGATATTCCACACGGCGGAGAGATCTTTCAGTTCACGGTTGGTCAGCGTCAGCCCCAGCGCGTCGCTCACGTCTTTCACCGTGATCCAGTGGGTAATGACGTAAGAAACAATCAGCCCAAAGACCACCGTCCCCCATGCGGACCAGTCCGGTGTTTTGCGGATAAACATGCCGAAGAACAGCGGCACGATAATCGGCGCGGAAGCCAGGGTCCCAACCTGAATCATCAGGTCAAACAGGCTCAGCTCTTGCAGCGATTGCATATACTGCGCGACCAGAATCACCAGCACGCCGTTGACGATGCACGCCGTCTGGCCGACGCGCAGCAGGTAGTGCTCGCTTTTGGGTTCATTGCGATTCACCACCGGCGTCCAGAAACTGCGCACGAAAATGCCCGAGTTGCGGTTAAGCGCGGTATCCATCGACGACATGGTGGCGGCAAACAGGCCGGCCATCAGCAGCCCGACGGTTCCCTCCGGCATGGCGCGTTCGGCGAACACCAGATAGGCCGCGTCGGTGGCGTTTTTCCCCAGTTCCGGGTGCGACTGCGCCATATCCGGGTAGAGAATGGCGGTGGCCCACGGCGGTATAAACCAAATCAGGGTGCCGAACAGCATCAGGAACAGGGCAAACAGCGCGGCTTTTTTGGCGTTGGCGCTGTCCTTGGCGTTCAGGTAGCGATAGGAATCCTGCAGGTTGTTGAAGCTTTGCAGCTGCTTCACAAAGAAGAAGGCGAAGCAGACGATCAGGATCAGAATATAGTGCGGGCCGGTGTCCGGGCCGGTAAAGAAGCCGGACGGGAAGTCGTTGACCATTTTGACCGGGCCGCCGACTTTAAACAGCGCCACCGCCGCGCAAACCACCGAAATAATCGCCACAATCAGCGTTTGTACGAAGTCGCTGGCCACCACGCCCCAGGAGCCGCTCAGCAGGGAGATCAGCAACACCACCAGACCGGTGATCCACAGCGTCAGCGTTAAGTCATACTTAAAGACCGCGCTGGCAAACACCGCCAGGCTGTTAAGCCACACGCCCGCGTTAAGGATGCTGAGCGGAATCAGGATCCAGGTAAAGAACTGCTCGTTTTTCGGGCCAAAGCGCTGGCTGATGGCCTGAGTGGGCGTATCGACCCGCAGCTGGCGGAAACGGGTGGCGAACCACCACCAGCCGACGATGTAACCAATGACGTTACCGGCAAAGACGCCGATGGCCGTAAAGCCGTAGCGATAGGCCTGACCGGCGGCGCCGGTGAAGGTCCAGGCGCTGAACTGCGCCATGAACGCCGTCGCGCCCACCATCCACCACAGCATCCTGCCGCCGCCGCGGAAGTAGTGGCTTGCCGACCCGGTACCCATTTTTTTGAACGCGTAGCTGATAGCAATCATCAGCACGAAGTACACCACCATCACAATAATGTTGATATCCATTATGTCCACACTCGCGAGTTGTATCAGGAGATGAAGTATTATTTGTCATTTAGTATGACTAATAAAATTGGCGTGAGCTGATTTGCGATCCACTTCAATGTTTGGCGTTTTATCGAGTGTGACTTGTGATCTGTGTTGAGTAATTGAACAATTTGGCGTAAAAACGATCCTTATTAGTATGACTAAATGCGATATCAGGCTGTCGAGTGATGGTTAAATGTACGGAAAAAGCCGAGAAAATTGCGCTGGATGCGCTAATCGATCCCCCTGGCTATGTTACACTGAGCCATAATTCTTGTTCAGGTATGACAAAAGCATGAACTTCACGACGATTACGACGACACAGCGCGGCCTGGATGGCCTGATTGCCAGCGACATTGCCCGCAAGATTTTCTCCGGTCAGCTGCAGCCTGGCACCGTATTACCGGCCGAAGTTGAGCTGTGTGAACAGCTGGGAGTCAGCCGCACGGCGCTGCGCGAGGCGCTGAAACTAGTATCGTCTAAAGGCTTGCTGGAGTCGCGGCCGAAAACCGGTACCCGCGTTCGCGCCCGCACCGACTGGAATATTCTCGACGTACAGCTGCTGGAATGGCTGAGCGGCATGGAAGGCACGCTGGAAATGTATCAGCAGTTTCTTGAGTTCCGGCGGGTGATTGAGCCGCACGCGACCCGTCTGGCGGCGATAAATGCCACGCGCGAGCAGTGCATCGCGTTGTCACAGACCTGGGAAGAAATGTGCCGCATTGCGCAAAATTTTGACGCTGAACGGTGGGTGGATGCCGATACGCGCTTTCACCGCATCATTTTTATGTCGTCCGGTAACTGCTTCTATCAGCCGTTTGGCAACGTGCTGACTACGGTGTTCAAATGGTTTATCAGCCACTCCTCAAAAGAGGGCGGCATGTGTCTCGACGACCATGAGCGCATCTATAAAGCGATTATGGCGGGCGATGCGGAGGCGGCGTTCCAGGCGTCCCTCGGCATGATGGACGCCAGCAAACACCGCCTCTGATTACGCCACGCTGAACCCGCCGTGTCCGCGGCGGTTATCTACCGCTATCCGGCAGGGCTCGCCCTGGTGGAAGGCGATTAACACAACCGTCTGCGCCGCGCTGTGCTCCTCAATCACCACTTCCCGTACGTTCCCCCGCGCCTGGCGCGAAACTTCCCGCGACTCGTCAAACTCGCCGTGGCACTCCAGCACGTTGGCAAACAGCGTGTTTTGCGCATGTGTTCGTAACAGCCATGCGGGCTCTTCGCGCAGGTTAAACGCAGGATCGCTGGCACCTGTCCGGGCGATTATCAGCTCGCCGGGCTGTGGCATTGTGCTGGTCAGCGTGTAGAAGCTGTCGCCGTATAGCCAGCTCAACTGCGCCGCTTCTGCGGCGGGCACCGGGCCACAGGCGCAGCGCCAAAGGTGCTCATAGCCTTGCGAGGTGCCGAGCGGCGCTCGGGTAGGTTCCGCCTTCAGTTCACGGTTGCAGTGGATGATTTGCCCCAACGTGTGCAGGCAATAGTCATACTGATGGCGGCTGTCGCTGTACAGCGCAAACAGATCGACCAGTAGCGGGCGCTCGCACTGCGGCAGCGTGAGCAACAGGACCGTGCGCTGTTGGTTAACCCCCGGCCAGTAGTCGTCGGCAAAGGCGCTCATCCCCTGATATGGGCCGCTGCCGGTAAAGAAATGGGTATTTCCGTGACGCGCCGCCGCCCGTTCTTTGTCGCCCTGATTCTGGCAGCCTTCATCCACCACCACGGTGTTGTGGGCCACGGTTTTCTTGGCGTAGCCGTTATTTTCCGCCACGTAGCGACCGCCGAATTTAGGTTCGACGTTAACCCAGCGGGCGAAGCCGTAGTCCTGAAGGATTTCGTGCCCACGGGTAAAGTAGCTGAGGTGCAGTCCGTCAAAATGGCCATGGTTCAGGGCGCTGTGCATACCGGCGATATTGCCATGCCCGCCCCACCAAAGCAGCGCCATACTCTCCGATTCTCCGTCAGGCTGAGCGCGCAGAATACCGCCTGCGCCGCGATCGCCTGCCACGCCGTCGCGTACCAACTGCGAACGGCGGACCGTGGCCTCACCCGGTGCTTGCGCATCTTCGCTGAGCAATAGCGCCCCCCGGCACGGCCAGCATGCCTGTTGATAGTGGGCGATGGCCGACAGCTGCGGCGATGCGCCATAGTGCTGGCGACACAGGCTGACCGCCATCAGCGCGCCTTCATCGCGCAGATTCATGGTTTTCGAGGCATCGTTCAGTGCTGGCAGAGTGCCGTCCGGGAACGCCATATCGAACAGCGTGACGCAGGCGCGCTGGATTAAACGATCGCCGTAGGACCAGATTTCCCGTTCCGGCTGGCAGCGGTCAAGCGCCGCGGCAAGTAGCAGCATGGGGCGCAGCGCGAAACGCTGGTAGTAAAGCCCTTCGATATAGTAGCCGTCGACAGAAAACAGCTGGTTAAGCTGGGCGTAAAATCCGCCGCTGACGTCATCGCGCAGCTTACCGTGCAGGGCGATCTCCACCCACTCGGGATGGTCGGTAGCCAGGCCGCACAGCGCGATGGCGGCCACCGACCACATGCCATGGTTGTGGACGATATCGAAGGTGTCCCGGTGGACGGTAATGGCCTCACGCACCATCAGGCACAGCAAGTTTTCTTCAATATGCGCGCGGTCTGCCTCGCTGGCCGAGCCTTTCACGCAGGCCCACGCTCCGGCGGCGTAAAGTAAAAACATATCTTCGTTGAGCGTCTGGTGGAATAGCCTGCCCGGCGGATTGCTGTCGCGGCTGGTGGCGCTGCCCAGCGTCGGGTAGACGTCGGCATAGCCGCGCAGCAGCGCGAGCAGGGCGTCGCGGTAGCGGACGTCGCCGCTCAGCAGCCAGTGGAGCCCGGCGAGATCCATCATCTGATAATTGTATTTATGCCGGGCATGTTCCGGGCCGCCGCCTTCGCCGTGGCCAGGGATCCACTGCGGGCGAGCCAGCCAGGCTTCCAGCTGCTGGCGTTGGTGGCGCAGCGTGATGCCGGGCTGCGTATCGTGCGTGAAACACGCCCGCAGCGCCGTAATATCAGAAGGGGAGAGGAAAAGGGAGCGGTCGAGGATCATCAAGCATCTCCAGGTCATGTTTATTAGTATGACTATTTGATGCAAAAAATAAACCTATCACCTCATTAACAGCCAGCGCTATGGCTTTAAGTTGCATGCGAGGTCACAAAATAAACATTATTTGTCATACTATAGATGTTATCAGCCCTGAGCCGCAGAATGCTCAAGCGAAGGTCAGCGACTCGCTGATAATGCGGTTTTTACCATTTCGCTTGGCTTCGTAGAGCCGTTTATCCGCCAGCACCAGCGCCTCTTCTACGCGCATATCGTCTTTGGTGGCAATGCCGCCGCTGAAGGTGACGCGCAGGTTCGTCTCGCGAAAGTGTCGCTGCTCGCAGGTTTCACGCCAGCGTTCCAGAAACGCCAACGCGTCGTGCTGCGTCATCCCGTGAAACAGGGCGACAATCTCCTCGCCGCCGTAGCGGTAGAGGGTGATGTTATCCATTCCGCGCAGACGCAGCCCGATATCCGCTACCGTCCTGAGGACCATATCGCCAACCGCGTGGCCGTAAGTATCGTTGATGGTCTTAAAGTTATCGATATCGATCATGGCGATGCACAGATCGTTGGTCTGTTGAAGAAATTCAATATCGTTATCAAAAGCCCGGCGGTTCTTGAGCTCGGTGAGACCATCGGTCAGCGCTTCGTTTTTAATCATTTCTTGCTGCACGGTAGTATTGTGGATCTCTTCATACAGCATCTCCTCCGCAGCTTTAAGTTCGATGGCACCGTTGCGAATACCGTTCGCGATGCTGATATAGAGGCCGTTGAGAGAAGAGCGCACCATCCACCAACAGACAAACAGCGCCAGCAGGCCGAAGGCCAGACAGTAGATAACGTTCAGGCTGTGGGTGAAGACCTGCGAGATTAAATCGCTATTGCGCACTTCATGAACCAGAAACCACGTGGTGTCGCCCACCGCGCTGCAGAAATACCACCTTTCGCTGTCAGGCAGATAGAAAAAGGGCGTCTGTTTATTGAGTCGGGGGGCGACGTTGGCCAGCGTCTGGGGATTCACCGCCTCTCTTTCATTGGTTATCTGCTGGCCTTCGTTATCCATGATCCACTTGCGCCCCGGCAGGGTGGAGTAGGCGGCGTTCAGGATATCCATGCTGGGTTCCTGGTTAAGCCGGATGGCCAGCACGCCGAGCTTTTCGCCGTCTACGTTGTTGATCAGCGATTTGGAGAGCGTGAGGGTGCTGACGGCATCATCAAAGATATCCCGACTGCGGGTATAGTGCGTATTGCCTCCGTCATCGCGAATGGCCGCCATATACCAGATCTTGTGGCGCGGGTCGGTGTCTTCCTCGGTTTTGTCGTTGAGCTCAACGTTGGGCAGACGGATAAAACCCCCTTGCTGGTCGGCGTACACCAAGGTACGGGCGTCGGGCATGGTGCTAAAGCGCTCAAACAGCCAGTGACGGAGCTCGCCGTCGTCATTCTTCTTATCTTGTTTGATGCTGATAAACTGCTCGATGGTTTCATCAAGCATGATGTCGTAGTCGTGAAGGTACTTTGCGGTGTAAGCGGCCAGATTCTGCACGTCGCGCATGTTTTGCCGTTGATAGCTGCTTTTGACGTCGTACCACTGCACCGCCAGCACTGCGATGCAGGCGAGGGTGAAAATAATGGCCGTTTTCAGGAAACAGATATTTAACGGGCGGCGGAAATTCAGGTTCCGAATCACAGCTTTCTCCAGAAGCAAAAAATCAATAAATCCATTCACGCAAGAACGATTTTTTGGGTATGACGGTAGTAAATAACCACTGAAAATTATTATTTTCCCGATGTAAATACGCTACGCACACTCACTCGATTTACTGCCTTTAATTAAAGGTTGCGAATGTTACAACCCGTAAATACCATTGTCAAAGGCGATTGAACTAATTCATATCGATCGTTGAAACCGATCGTCACGGGTATTAGCAATAAGCCAGATGACAACGATCGATATCCCTTTATTGATTGGCGAAAACGATCTGTTGTTATCATTTCATATGGATTAATTTCCTTTTAAAACAATGTCATTGTTGTCTTTTACTCTAATAAAAATATGATCGTAAGTGATGGCTTAGGCTATGTGTAATAACTTTTTGGGGAACGTTAATGCCATTGTGTAATAATGTTTCGGATATTTACATTTGTTTGATGGAGAATGATTTTCGGGGAGGTATTTTTTCGCGGCGATGGGAAATAAATCTTCTTTCCTTGCGGAAATAATATTTCCTGAAAGGTGGCGGCAGATTTCTGATGCTGAAGGGTGAGAGGAGTAAATATAACGGGGAAAAATTATTTCTCATCCTGAGGGATATTAAGCGCTCGCCGTGCAGAGACCTTCCCGGCCAGGGAAGGTCTCTATTGTCTATTACATTCCGGAGAAGACGTTCATGATTACGCCGCCGCTGATGATCAACAGCATGGCGAAAATCGCGGGTAGATCGGGCTTCTGCTTATAGAGAATCATCGAGAAGATGGTGACGCCCACGATGCCAAAACCGCACCACAGTGAGTAGGCCACGCCAACGGGGATGGTGCTCATGGCGCGGGTCAGGGCGAAATAGCACAGCGCGTAAGCGCAAACCACCAGCACTGATGGCCCCAGTTTACTAAAACCGTTGGTTTTTTTGATCATCGAGGTGCCGGTGATTTCGGAGCCGATAGACAGCGCCAGCCATAAAAATCCGAGATTAAACATGAGCGATTCCTTCTGCGTTAGTTGGCGATTTTGTTATCAAGGGTGGAAACCGGCGTCGGCGGCGTCTCTTCCGCTTCCTCATGACCCATTTTCGAGAACAGGTTCATGATGACAATGCCGCTGGCAATCACCGCCATGCCGATGATGGCGGCGGTATCCGGATGCTGACCATAGAAGGCCATGCCCAGCGTTGAGACCACCAGGATGCCGGTTCCCGACCAGGTGGCGTAGGCCAGACCGACCGGAATATCTTTCACCGCGCGGGAGAGCGAGTAGTAGCAGATGCAGTAAAGCACCACGATCAGCGCCAGCAGCAGGGTTTTGGTCATCCCTTCGCTGGAGTCGAACATTTTAAGCGTTGAGGTGGCCGAGGTTTCCGACAAGATAACCAACAGCATCCATAGCCAGCATTTTGTTTTCGAAGACATATCTACACTCCAGGGTGTGTTATCGAGGTAAGGTTATTTTTTTCTGTGCTTTTAAAAAATCGACGGCGGCATCGGTCAACACGGCGTCGGGTGAGTCGGCCAGCGCCGGATTATTGACGATATCTGTGACAGTCAGATAACGCCGTGGGCTTTCACTGACGGCTGGCGGCCTGGCGTTCGCGGTCAGCCTGTCCAGTAGTTCGTTCAGCGTACCCAGGGTGATGCCACTGGCCGTCAGGCGTTCCAGCGTTGCGCTCATTTGCGCCGCGTAGCCGGGCTGCGCGACGCCGCGTAGCGCGTTTAGCTCGCTGTGCGGGTCGCAAAGATAACGCAGCGCCAGCACCGGAATGCCTGCCAGTAGCGCATCGTGTACCCTTTGCGCTACCGGGCTTTGTAGCGTGCCGTTCAGCAGATCCGCCGCCAGCGGATAATCGAGAAACGGTAGCAGCAGCGCCTTGTAGGGGGCGGGCGGTAACGCACGGTGCCAGATCTCCGCGGGTTGCACATCGCCAAGCGTCTGCCAGCGCTCAGCATCCGTCAGCTCGCCGCTTAACGCCAGATGCAGCCGCTCGCCGCAGCACGCCAGGCGTTGGCAAATCTCGTGGCGATACCCCTCCGCCGCGGTCACCATCACCAGCACGGGAGGCTGCAGGCGCTGGAGGATTTGCGTCACCAGACGGTCGATCTGTTGCTCGGTCATCATGGCCTCCGTTAGCCTATCAGCGCCACCTGCTCGCCGTTTTTCAGCCCGGCGGCGTTGGCCTCTTCGGTATCGATGTGGAATTCGAGGGCGAAATCTTCGCGCACCCGCACCACCACTTCATCAAACGTTAGCCGACGCTCGCCGTGGCTGCACACGCTCACCTTCTGGCCGTTGCTGACGTTTAGCTGACGGGCATCCTGCGGCGACATATGAATGTGCCGCCAGGCGCAGATCACCTGCGAGTGCAGTTCAACGTGGCCTTTCGGGCCAATCAGCAGCGCGCTGCCGGCATTCTCCAGCTGGCCGGATTCGCGCACCGGCGCTTTGATGCCCAGCGCGAAACAGTCGGCGCGCGACACTTCCAGCTGCGTGGTAGGCCGGGTTGGGCCGAGCACGCGCACGTTGCTGAGCGAGCCTTTCGGGCCGACGATGGTCACGCACTCTTCGGCGGCAAACTGTCCCGGCTGGCGCAGCGGCTTAAACGGCGTCAAGGTATAGCCCTTGCCGAACAGCGCTTCGACGTCCTGCTGCGACAGATGCACGTGGCGGTTAGAGATGCCGACCGGAATGACGGGCGTAGACTCGGTCAGCCGGGCGGCGATTTTTTCCTGTAGCAGGGCGTCAATCATGCCTTCTTCCCTTTCTTATTGGCAGCGTGTTTCTCATCGGCGTTCGGCGCGGGCACCAGCGGTTGCGGCTCAACGGCGGGAGCCTCGATTGCCGGTTCAGCGACCACGGTGGTTGGCGCGGCGGCGCGCGGCGGGTGGCCCTTCAGGTTGTTGAGCGCTTCCACCACGCAGCGTTCCGGACGGGCAATCACCAGCGATGTGACCTGCGGATCGCTGATTTTTGCCACCGCTACGCCGCGCTCGACGGCGGTATGAATCGCGCTGATTTCGCCTTCAAAGCAGACGCTCACCAGCCCTGAACCCACCTTGCGATAGCCAATACAGGCCACGCCCGCGGCTTTACAGGCGGCGTCGACGGCCTGAACGGCGGCGACTAATCCTCGTGTTTCAATGACGCCTAAACTTTTCATTATCGGCTCCTTTAATGACGAACTAAGCGAATATCAAACTCAAACTGGGCGAAAAACGCTTCAAGCTTGTTCAGCTCTTCCACGCTGTAGGTCGGGTCCTCAAGAATCGGGTAGGGCATCTCCAGACGTTCGTACTTTTTGCGCCCCAGCTGGTGGTACGGCAGCATATCGATACGGCGAATATTGCCGCGCTTCGCCAGCTTCTGGACGTAATCAATCGCCCCGGTAATGGCTTCCCATGAATCGTTGTAGCCGCGCACCAACGGCATGCGCACAATCACGTTCGCGCCGGAATCAACCAGCCACTCGAGGTTACGGCGTACCCCTTCGTTACCGATGCCGAACAGCGTTTTGTGGTGATCGCTGTCGATCTGTTTGATGTCGAACAAGAAGGTATCGGTGACCGGCGCCAGCTTCTGGTAATTGGCCAGCGGCGTAGTGCCCTGCGTCTCGACGGCGGTGTTGATCATCATCTTCTTGCATTCACTGAACAGGGCCACGGCAAAGTCGGTTTGCAGGCTCATTTCGCCGCCGCCGATGGTGACGCCGCCGCCGGAAGAGACGTAAAAGTCATAGTCCTGCATGATGATGTCCATCAGCTCGCTGACGGTGACGTCTTTGCCCATAATATCCAGCGCGTTCTGGGTACAGATTTCTTCACACTTACGGCAACCAATGCAGTCTTTATTGCGGTTGACGAAGTGTTTCATCGCGCCGTTTTCTTCGGCCCGGTAGTGAATGCCCGCCGGGCAGACGTTGACGCAGTCGCCGCAGTTAATGCATTTATCCTGCGAGAACATCACCTGGAACTGGCTGCTTAACCCTTCCGGATTGGCGCACCACGGGCAGCGAATATTGCAGCCTTTAAAAAACACCAGCGTGCGGATGCCGTCGCCGTCGTAGATCGAGTATTTCTGAATGTTGAAAATACGCCCGGTTAATTCTGTCTTTGCTATCACGCTTGCCTCCTGAAACATCGGACTTCCTTGTCCACAGCGGTCCGTCTTATCAGAACTTCTCAATCACCGTACGGCTGATGATCTCGTCCTGAACTTCCTTACACAATTCAACGAAATAGGCGCTGTAACCCGCTACGCGGACGATCAGGTCGCGGTATTTCTCCGGCTCCTGCTGCGCTTTTTTCAGCACTTCGTTATCGACGTAGCTGAACTGCATCTGACCGTTGCCAAGAATCGACGCGGTGCGCAGCAGCGTAATCAAGCCGTGGCGACCTTCCGGAGTATCCAGCAGCCCTTTGAGGAACTTGAAGTTGTGCACCATGCCGATGTTCATGGTTTCCACGTTCATCTTGCTCACCGACTTGATGATCGCCGTCGGACCTTGCTTATCCGCGCCCTGGGTTGGGCTGATGCCATCAGAGAGCGGCATCCACGCCAGACGTCCGTTCGGCGTGGCGTTGGTCAGCTCACCGATTGGCGTGTTGTTGGAGATAGACAGGGTGCCGTGGCTCAGGGTGGAGTAGAGCATTTTGTACTTGCGGCACTCGCGCTCGGTCCATTCGGTGATATCCAGCGCGTACTGGTCAACGTAGTTGTCATCGTTGCCGTACTTCGGCGCGTTCAGGCAGTCGCGGCGCAGCGCTTCAAAGCCTTCAAAGTTCGCCAGCATCGCATCGCGCATCTGCTCGAGGGTATATTTTTTATCCTCGTACACCAGTTTGCGAATCGCGGCCATCGAATCGACGTAGGTGGCCAGACCGGAGAAAATCAGCCCCGGCCCGTGGTTGATCATCGCGCCGCCAGCGGAGACGTCTTTGCCTTTTTCCATGCAGCCTTCCACCAGCAGCGACATCAGCGGTTTTGGCGCCACGTCGCGGTGGACGCGCTGGCTGATCACCGTACCGATGGCCGACAGGCGGACGATATGGGCGATCTGTTTTTTCACTGCCGCGTCAAATTCTTCGAAGGTGTGCAGGTCACGCAGGTCGCCGGTATCCAGCCCCTGATAGCTATCAAACAGCACCATACGGCCACGGTTGAGTACGAACTCGATGGCAATCGGCCACTGGGTGTAGCCGGTGGAGGTCCACTGGTAGATGCGGCCGGATTTCTGCGGTTCCACGCAGCCCATCAGGCAGTAGTCGCGGGCGTCTTCGAAATCGAAGCCTTTGCGCAGCATCATCTTGATGTGGGAGTCATCGAAGTGACAGGCCGGGAAGCCCATGCCCGCTTTCACCACGTCGACGATTTTTTCCATGTACTTCTGCGGCGACTGGTTGTGAATACGGCAGGCCAGCGACGGCTGGTACACCTTCACGAAGCGCACGGCATCCATAATCAGGTAGGTCAGGTCGTTACAGGCATCGCCGCCGGAACGCTTCTGGCCGCCGACGGTCAGGTTGATAAACGGCTGGTAGCCAGCGAAATATTTCGCGCCCAGCTCGCTGGACATCCACATTAGTTCGGCGCACTTGATGATAAACGCCTGCATCAGCTCCAGTGCGGTTTCGTGGGTCAGGCGGCCTTCACGGATATCGGCTTCAAACATCGGGTAGCAGTACTGGTCAACGCGACCCAGCGACAGGCCGGTCTGGTTTTCTTCAATCTCAAACAACGATTCCACCGTCCAGATGCTTTGCAGCGCTTCCTGCAAGGTTTTCGGTGGATTGGCCGGGACGTTCTGGTTCACTTCGGCGATGGTCAGCAGCTCGGCGCGACGCTGAGGATTTTGCTCCAGCGCGGCCAGTTCGCGAGCGCGGGCGGCGATACGGTGGGCGTAGTTAATCACCCCTTCGCAGGTTTCAATCGCCGCTTTGTAGTAGTAAATACGATCGATATCTTCCGGGTTTTCCATGCTCAGGCTGGCGAGCTGTGCCTCGGCATCCGCTTTAATGCCGTTCATGCCTTTGGTGAACAGCAGCACGTCATAGCCCGGACAGGTGTCGCCGCCGCCGTTGATCTGGTGGTAGGAGAGGTCGCTGACGAAGGTCTCGCCGCTGAACGCCCAGACGCCCGCTTCGCGGTACTGTGCTTCGCAGATCTCATCCAGTGAGCGGCCTTCCCAGAACGGGACGATCTCTTCGCGGATGGTTTTCTTGTCTTCTTCGCTGATCTCAAATGGATCCTGCGGGCGCGTGCTCATGGTATCGAGCTCGTCGCGCACCCAGCGCCAGGCGATATCCGGGGAGAAGGCGCCCGCACGCGGCTTGCCGCACGGATGGCCGACGATCAGCTCGTCGTCCTGAATCAGAATCGGCGCGGTTTCGCAGGCGTGGCGGAAGGCTTTGGCGCGCAGCAGAATGGTCGGCATGCCTGGATTGGCTTTCACCACTTCGGTAAAGGCCAGCGCGCGGTAGATAGAGACGCTCGGACGCACTGTCAGGTAGTGGTTGCGCAGGCGCTGCATGCGCGGAGTCAGGCCTTCCGTGGTGGGAGTTTCGCTTGCGGCGGCGAACGGCACGGCGGCGACTTTCTGCTCGCCGCTGAACAGACGCACCGGAAGGCGCAGGGCGCTGAGGTTTTGCTGCGCGCTGAGGAACATGGCGGAAAGTTCGTTGATACCCGCGTTTTCAAGGCTCGCGCCGTGGAGCAGGGCATCGAACATCGGGTAGCCGTCGATAGCGCTGGCGGCGCGGACTTCGCTCAGCTCTGCCAGTTTAAACCACAGGCATTCGACGATCTCATAGGCCTGCGCTTCATTCAGCGTGCCGTTGGCGATGTCGTGCTGATAGTACGGCAGCAGCGCTTTGTCTGCGCCTTCCGGGTTGACCGCGTAGCTGCCGTTATCCAACTGGAGCGCCAGCTGGAACAGGTAAAATGCCTGGCAGGCTTCTTTGAAGCTGCGCGCCGGGTGGGCTGGAACATGGTGCAAAATAGCGGCGCTGTCGAGCAGTTCGGCCTTACGGTAGGCGTTGGTCTCTGCGGCGGCGAGTTGTTCCGCGCTGTTGGCCAGGTTCTGCGCCAGCGCCATCAGCGCGTCGCAGGCGTAAATGGCCGCGCGACAGCCGTTGACTTCGTCCATGCCGCTGCGGCTAACCGCGCTGCCGAGCGTACGGGTCTTTTCTTCCAGCTGGTGTTTAATCGCCAGCACGCCTTTCTCTACCACCAGCTTGTAATCCGGGGAGTCGAGATCGCTGTTCAGATTCAGAAACTGGAAGACGGATGGGCGGCGCGCGGCGTTTTCGTCGTGGAAAATCGCCCCGTGCGGCTTGCGGGTCTGGTTGCCGACGATCAGCTCATCGGCGCTGATGGTCAGCGGCAGCTGGCGCATCAGTTCATAGAAACGGCTCGCCGGTTTAACGGCAGCGGGAACGCCGGCAATATCGCCGTCCAGGCCGCTCAGAATGGCGGCGTGTTCGGTGCACAGGGTGCTGGCGTGTGCCTGTAAACGTTCAGCCAGCACTTTGACGCGCGGCGTTAAGCTATAGTGTGCCATAGGTAAGATTCTCCAGTTCTTGTTCTCAGCGGCAGTGGGCGGCGCTGCCGCTCCATGCCTGGCGATAGAGTTCGGTTAAAGCCTGGGCGTCCGGCGCGCGTGGGTTGGTCGGGGTGCAGCTATCGCGCAGCGCCTGGCCGACCATTTCCGCCAGTCGGCGCTCAAAATCGGCGGCATCAACGCCGGTTTGCTGTATTCCCGTCGGCATCGTCATTTCTTCTTTCAGCGCCGCAATAGCGACCAGCAGGCTATTGACCCCCTGGCGAGTCGTGGCTGCGGGCAGATCCAGCAGGTGAGCCAGCCGGGCATATTTATGGGCGGCGGCGGTGTCGCACTGACCCTGATAGTCCGCGTTCCATGCCACCACGCTCCCCATCAGCAGGGCGTTGGCGCGGCCATGCGGTACGTGGAATACGCCGCCGAGCGCATGCGCCAGGCTGTGGGTGATGCCCAGCGAGGCATTGGTAAACGCCATGCCAGCCATGCAGGAGGCGTTGTGCATTTTTTCTCGCGCCAGCAGATCGTGTCCGTTGCGCCAACAGGTGGGCAGATAGCGGAACACCTGCTGCACCACTTTCTCGGCCAGCGCGTCGGAAAAGTCGCTGGCGGCGGTGGAGACGTAGGCCTCCAGCGCGTGGCACAGGACATCCATACCGGTATCGGCGGTGATGGCGGGCGGTACCGAGGCGACCAGCGACGGGTCAAGAATGGCGATATCCGGCAGCAGCGACGGGTCAACCAGCACCAGTTTTTCGGCATGGGCCTTGACCACCGAAAAACTGGTCACTTCCGAGCCGGTGCCGCTGGTGGTGGGGATCGCCACAAACTGCGGGCGTTCACGTCCTGCCTCCGGACGGGTCTGCGCCAGAGCGAAAATAACCGCCTTGGCGGCGTCAATCACGGAGCCGCCGCCCAACGCGATGACCAGATCCGGCGCGCAACTGTCCATGCGCTTCATCCCGCGCACCACGGTGGCGATATCCGGGTCGGCCACCACATCGTCCCAGACCTGCATCTCGATACCGCGCTGGCGCAGGATGTCGGTCACCCGGGAGGCGAGGCCAAATTTCACCATCGCCTGGTCGGTGACCAGCAGCGCACGCTGAGCGGGCACGTCGTTCAGGGCGGCAAGCGCGTCCTGACCAAAACGGATCCGGGGTTTCAGCAAAAATTCACTCATTGGGTTATTCACTCCTTACGCGTCCCGAAAGACGTTCTCGACAATGGCAACCACCGACATCGCCTTGTAACGGTCCTTGTTAAGCGCGAAATACTCTTCCGCCAGCACAATGTCGTGCATGCCTGCGCCGACGCTGTCGACGGCAACCCAGGTGCGGTTCTTCATCGGCTGCTGATCGTCGTCCAGTTGGGTTATCAGCAGCAGGTTGCTGCCGCGTAGCTCATCGCATTTCTGCGTGGCGACGACATGTCCGGTTACCTTTGCGAGAATCATCGTTTTTATCGCCTTATATCAATGCGTTACTTGCCTAAGCGCTCAAGCACCTGGCGGATGACGCGTTCCACGTTTTGCTCGCTTATCTCGCCTTCCTGCTCTGTCGTCGCGCTGGCGAAGCGGTTATCGCTTGCGCTAGCGGCGGCAGGGGAAGGGGAGGTGAAGCGCGCGTCGTCGAGGATGCTGCGGCGCGGGTCGACCGACTGGCTGACGATCGTCGGCTGTGGCTCGACGCGGCTACCCGGTGCGCGCAACTCGTCAATGGAGCGCACGCCGTAGCCCACTTTGCGGATGTTCAGCAGGTTCATCGGCCCGACGTTATCGGAGCTGGAACCGCCGCCGACCGCACCGCAGCCCAGCGTCAACGCGGGAGAGATGTTGGTGGTCGCGCCGATGCCGCCGAGGGCCGCGGGGGTGTTGATCAGAATGCGGTTAACCGGTTTTTCGAGGCAGAACTGGCGGATAACATCCTGGTTACGGGTGTGGATCACCAGCGTGTGGCCGAGGCCTTCGTTGGTCAGCAGTTCCATCACGCGGTTGCAGGCAGCTTTCCAGTCCTCTTCCACGTACAGGCCGAGTACCGGACACAGTTTTTCTCGGGAGTAGGGGTTGGTGTGCGAAACGGTAGTCTGCTCGGCGATCAGCACGCGGGTGCTGGCCGGGACGCAGAAGCCCGCCATCTGGCTTAAATAGAGTGCCGTTTTGCCGACCACTTTCGGGTTGATCGTGCCGTTCGGACGCAGCAGCAGGGCCGCCATTTTCGCCGCTTCGCCTTCGTTCATAAAGTACGCGCCCTGGGCTTCCAGCTCGCGATGAACCTCGTCGTAAATGCAACGTTCGACGATGATCGACTGTTCGGAGGCGCAAATGACGCCGTTATCGAAGGTTTTGCTGGTGATGATGTCTTTCACCGCGTGGTGGATATCGGCGCTGCGCTCGATAAACGCCGGGCCGTTACCCGGGCCGCCGCTGATGGTTGGCGTGCCGGAGGCGTAGGCGGCGCGCACCATCCCTTCACCGCCGGTCGCCAGAATCAGCGACACCTCTTTGCTGTGCATCAGCTCGGAGGTGGCTTCCAGCGTCAGTTCAGTGATGCCGTCGACGATCCCCGCCGGTGCGCCCGCCGCTTCAGCCGCGCGTTTGACAATCTCGATGGCCTTCCAGCTGCACTGACGCGCACCCGGATGCGGCGAGAAAATAATCGCATTACCGGCTTTCAGGGCAATCAGCGTCTTGTAGATAACCGTCGAGGTAGGGTTGGTGGAAGGCACCAGCGCGCAAATAACGCCGAGCGGCACGCCCACGTCCATCACTTTTTTCTGTTGATCGTCATGAATGATGCCGACGGTCTTCATATCTTTGATGGCGTCGTAAACGCGCAGCGAGGCAAAACGGTTCTTCAGGACTTTATCCTGCCAGTTGCCGAAGCCGGTCTCTTCCGCGGCCATTTTCGCCAGCGCTTCGGCATGGTGCGCCGCTTCCTGGGCCACGTTTTTCACGATGGCGTCGATTTGCTGCTGTGAAAAGGTGGCCATCACGGCTTGTGCCTTTTTGGCGTTGCGCACCAGTTCTCGCGCGTTCTGGCGAGAGAGCAAATCGGTATCCAGTTCAATCATGAGTCTATCCTTCATCAGACTAAAAGAGTGCAGACGGGGCGTGCCCTGTCAGGTCATGCTTTATGCTGCGACGCGATTTTTTCGATATCGTTATGCGGACGCGCAATCACGCGGGAAGTGACCACTTCACCGATGCGTTTTGCCGCTTCCACGCCGGAATCCACCGCCGCGTTGACCGCACCGACGTCGCCTTTCACCATCGCGGTGACCAGCCCGGAGCCGACGTTTTCATAGCCAATCAGCTCAACGTTGGCGGCTTTACACATCGCATCAGCCGCTTCAATGCAGGCCACCAGACCTTTGGTTTCAATTAAGCCAAGCGCTTCTTTCATCATGTTCTCTCCGGTTATTCGGCAATTTTGTAGTGAGCGACAATCTTGTTGATGTCGTTATGCGGACGCGCGATAACCAGTGAAGTCACCACTTCGCCAATGCGCTGTGCGGACTCGACGCCGGAATCTACCGCCGCTTTCACCGCGCCGACGTCGCCTTTCACCATCGCGGTGACGAGGCCGGAGCCGACGTTTTCGTAGCCAATCAGTTCAACGTTGGCGGCTTTACACATGGCATCAGCCGCTTCAATGCAGGCCACCAGCCCTTTGGTTTCAATCAGACCTAATGCATCACCCATTTGCGTTCTCCTGGCCTTAAGCCTTGTGTTTAATGACAATTTTGTTGATGTCGTTATGCGGACGCGCAATCACCAGCGACGTCACCACTTCCCCGATGCGCTGCGCGGACTCGACGCCGGAATCCACCGCCGCTTTCACCGCGCCGACATCGCCTTTCACCATCGCGGTGACCAGGCCGGAGCCGACGTTTTCATAGCCAATCAGCTCGACGTTCGCGGCTTTACACATCGCATCCGCGGCTTCAATGCAGGCCACCAGACCTTTGGTTTCGATAAGCCCCAATGCATCACCCATGGCTCTCTCCTCAGAACAGGTTGTGATTTAAGGAAAACCGGCCGTGTCACGGCGTTAACCCACGGCTGCGGCGTTCGAATGTCACTATAGGGGGGGAGAATCTGGATGGAACTTAAATCCGATAGATGTAATTATTTAGGATATAACTCTGTGATTTAGTCTTATCAGGCCGTGTATTTATGTCTTTATGCTGTAATGTCGGTGCTGATTTGGTCTTCAATAAGGCGATTTTTAGCCCGCTTTTTCCGGGGGGATGAAATGTTATTGGATTGCTAAATGATTTCAAAAAAGGGGTAACATAGCGCGGGGATTAGTGTGGCGAGGCGCAGGTTTCCGGCGGTAGCCTAAACGCAAAAAATGCGCTTTTTAGCCGGTGATGAGGTGAGGCCGGGAGGGGATGCGTCGCCGATCACAGTTTACAACAGGGTTTGATAACGGGAGGAAAAGTCATGCTGCAGGGATTGAATCATCTGACGCTGGCGGTCAGCGATCTGGCGTCAAGCCTGGCATTTTATCAGCAGTTACCTGGAATGCGTCTGCACGCCAGCTGGGATAGCGGAGCCTATCTCTCCTGTGGGGCGCTGTGGCTGTGCTTGTCGCTGGATGAGCAGCGGCGTAAAACGCCCCCTCAGGAAAGCGACTATACCCACTACGCCTTCAGCGTGGCGGAAGAAGACTTTGCCGGGGTGGTGGCTCTGCTGGCGCAGGCGGGGGCTGAGGTATGGAAAGATAACCGCAGTGAAGGGGCGTCTTACTATTTTCTCGACCCTGACGGCCATAAGCTGGAGCTGCATGTGGGGAATCTGGCGCAGCGGCTGGCCGCCTGTCGCGAACGCCCCTACAAGGGGATGGTCTTTTTTGATTGACGGGTTAGTTCAGCTTACTGCCGGATTTCAACGTGCAGATCCACAGCGGTGAATTGATAGAGCTGAGCAAGATAGCCTTTTCGTTGAGCTTCTGAGCGTTGAGAAACAGCCCGTCGTGGCTGTCGGACATCTCGCGCATAAAGTAGTCGAAAATCACGTTCGGCGATTCATCAATCGAGGAGGCGCTCGATTCCCACTGATTGATGCGGTAATGACGCTCGGTGGCCGAGATGCGTTTGCTGCTGTAGGTAAACTTCACGTAGCGTTGCAGGTAGAGCCAGCCGGCGGCGGAGTCGGTGTAACCTTCGACCACCATCGAGCCTTTACCCTGCGCGCCAAAATTGAAGTGAATATTGCCGTTAACGTTCTCTTTGTCCATGTTCTCAAAGCGCATGATGCCCTTAGTGGAACAGCTCATGACACCCGCGTTGTCGGCAGGCAGCAGCCGCCAGGCGCTAAACGCGGCGGCGGCAATAAATACCAGAACGCAGAGGGCAAAGAACGGACGCGGCGCGAGTCTCATTACGGCTTCCAGGAGTAGTAAAAGTAGTTATCGCAATAGCTGAACGGGTTATCTTCATGCATGGCGCAGTGGGCAAGGAACACGCGCCCCAGCCCGTTGGTTTCGAGCCGGTCGCCATAGAAGAAAAGAAAACGTTCACCGGGTTTACAGGCAATATTCAGCCGCTGGCGCACCTCATCGAAGTTTTTGCCGTAGGACTCTTCGCTGACCGAACGTCGCATTTCATCGCTGGCCAGCAGTTCGCACTGGCTATGGCTGAGGCGGGTCAGCGCGATAGGCTGAGATTCGCTGATGCCGACCAGACTGAAGGTAACCAGAAGCAGGGCAATGGTGAGCAAGCAGGCTCCGGCCATGTACCAGCACATCCCGCGGGCATGTGCGGAGCGCGGTGCGTCTGGCGTTGTCGCAACGGGCGGCGGTTCGGCTGGCGTCTGTTGTGGCGAATCCGGCGGCGCGTCGTCCAGCGCTTCGATAATGACCTCGGGGTTAAGCTGCAAATAGCCGCGCGAGACGGTGACGATGATGTTATCGACGCCGTAATGGCGAAAGGTCTTCCGCAGCATGCTGAGATACTGGTTCAGATTGCTGTTGGATGAGGTTAATCCATTGTCATCCCAGACTTTTTTCAGAACATCTTCCCGGCTGACAATCTCGGTATGGCGCAGAAAATAGTTAAACAGGGCGCTGGCGGTGAGGGATAGCTGGCTGTCCGGTTCATCGCTTTGTGGCAGCGTCAGGGTTCCGTCGGTGGCGTCGTAGATAAAACGGGCATTGATGTTGTAGCGCATCGCGGCCTCAGTCTGTGCTTCACGCGGGAAGCGTCATTTTATTCAGGGAGTCAACCAGCGCGCGACGGTGGTCGGCGCTCATGGTGATCCCTTCCGTCAACTCCGAAAGCCAGATGCCGTCAGCGGCGTAGCGCACCAGCGTGCCGGTTGGGCTGTTATCCAGCTCATCGCCCTGCGCCAGTTTCTCCAGCATCCAGTCGCGCCAGCATTTGCGCAGCACCGGTTCATCGGGCATCGCCAGCGACAAAACCATAAGCTGGCGGCTTTCATGGGTGTCCGTGAGATCCGCCAGATAGTTCAGATAGGCGCGGGTAAACCGGCCGTAGCTCACGCCATCCTGTTGCATCAGCGCGGTAATCGCTTCTTCCATGATTGCCAGCAGACGCGCGAACAGGGCGAATATCAGCGCCTGCTTGTTCGGGAAATGGTGGATAAGGCCGCCTTTACTGACACCTGCCTCGCGGGCAACGGCGTTCAGCGACAGGGCGGCAATGCCATCCCGACCAGCAATCATTGCCGCGGATTCCAGCAATTGTTGGTGCAGACGGACCGGATCTTTCTTGCGGTGTTGGGCTTCCATATTCATGGCCCGAATCATACCGACCAGACGGTATGATTATTTTTGACGACGATCAAGGCGTACGGGATGTCAGTAGATTGAATGTGGTTAATGCGTGAGAGGTCACAATTCGTAGTATGAATCAGGCAGTTATCACCCAGGTGCCGTTTTGGCAAAAAAAACGCGGTGAGGGGGCTCACCGCGTTCGAACGTTTATGACGATAACGACTTACTTCTGCGCGGCGCTTTTGGCCTTCGCTTTGGCGTTGTCACAGGCGGTCTGGTTTTTCGCACAGGCGTCTTTCGCGGCTTTCGCCTCTTTCTGTGCGTTAGCTTTCGCCGTGCTTTTGGCCTGAGCGCACTGCGTAGGGTTGTCCTGGCAGGCGGTTTTCGCTTTGCTGACAGCCTGACCGTTAGCCGCCGTTGCTGCGCCGCAAATCAACATAGCGCATGCGCCCAGCATCAGAGTGATTTTTTTCATGGACTTACTCCGCTGCCGCCTGGGCCAGATCGTTCTGTACCTGCTTACGCTGCTCTGCGGTCAGCACCTGGCTTAAGTCGAAGTAGTATTTCACTTTGTAGTAGCGTACCTGCTGGTCAACTTTGCTGAATGCCGCCAGCTGCTGCTTCACGCCCGCTTCGTTCCATTTACCGGACTGAATCATATCGATGATCATGCCGTCTTTAACATCTTTCATGGAGATAGACTGAACGTTTTTCTCCAGCTGTTGGTGCAGTGTTTTGATTTTAGAAACCTGAGCATCGGTCAGCTTCAGGTGCTGAACAATCGGGTCCTGAGCTGGAGCCGGGGCGGCTGCGACATCAGCGGCCTGAGCGGTGAAGGTTGCGCCAGCGAGAGTTGCGACCAGTAAAGCCGTGCGGGTAAATTTTTTCATTGTAGTCATCCATAAAGCATTTGAATTGACGCCGAAGCATCAGACGGGGGAGTCCCCATTTATTGTCGGGCTAATAATAGGTTGCCTGATGCTGACGATGCTTGCGGATTGTTGTGTCTGTTGGTAACGATGGGAAACAATGACTCTGTGAAATCATCCTTTTTTACGTATTAAGACCGTCTTAATCTTTCGCGCTCTCCCTGCTATTTCAGCAGCAAACCCGGTGTCTGTGGAAATGCGAAATATCGCTAAGCATTTGCGGTTTTTGTCGCAGTTAAGCCATGCTAATCAATTTTTTACCTTTATATAACAATCACTTTCGTTAAAGGATATTTCGTTATAAGCCATAGCGAATCGTTATTTGTGCCGATGAAGACGGTGTGGGAGCGTAAAAAGACAATACAAAAACAGGGGTATCCAGAAAGATTATGGCAAAGACAAAACAGACAGTAGCACAGCTCGCGATCGTGACCGGCCTGGTGGCGGCCAGCTTCACGACCTTTACCGCTCAGGCGGATCAGCTGGCGGATATTAAGGCGAAAGGGGTGGTGAAAGTCGCCACCTTTGACGCGAACCCGCCGTTTGGCTCGGTGGATGCCAAAACCCATGAACTGGTGGGCTACGACGTTGATTTCGCCAAAGCGCTGGCGAAATCGCTGGGTGTGAAGCTGGAGCTGGTGGCGACCAACCCGGCCAACCGTATTCCGCTGTTGCAGTCTGGCAAAGCGGATCTGATCGTGGCCGATATCACCATCACGCCGGAGCGCGCGCAGGTGATCGATTTCTCCACGCCGTACTTCGTCACCGGTCAGCAGTTCCTGGTGCCAGCGAGCAGCGGCGATAAGCTCGACGATTACAGCAAATCGCGTATTGGCGCGGTGAAAGGCACCACCGGCGAGCAGACGCTGCACCAGCGCTTCCCGCAGGCGCGCGTGCTTTCCTATGATGATATCCCGCTGGCGCTGACCGCGCTGCGCAACGGCAACGTGCAGGCGATTACCCAGGACAGCACCATTCTGGCGGGCCTGCTGGGCGAAGCGCCGGATAAAGCGAAATTCAAAATCCTGCCGGATCTGCTGAGTAAAGAAGAGATCGGCGTGGGCGTGAAAAAAGGGGAGCCGGCGCTGTTGAAGGCGGTGAACGATGAGCTGGTGGCGCTGGAGAAATCCGGCGAGGCAGCCAAAATTTATGATGTCTGGTTTGGTCCTTCCACGAAAGCGCCGCAGCCGCGTTCCTTTACCATAGAAGCAAAATAATATGTTGTCGGCTTTACTCTCTCGTTCCGCGGCGAAGGCCGCGGATTTTTCACATCTGCAGAACGCCAGCGTGGAGTTCCGTCAGGTGGTGAAGGAATACGGCAGTCATCGCGTGCTGAACGGCATCGATTTGACGATTAATCCCGGCGAAGTGGTGGCGATCCTTGGGCCTTCCGGCTCGGGAAAGTCGACGCTGATTCGCCTCATCAACCAGCTTGAAAGCCTGAGCGGCGGCGAGATTCTGGTGGACGGTAAAGCCACCCGCCAGCTCAACGGCCGGGCGCTGCGCCAGCTGCGTAGCCGGATTGGCTTTGTCTTTCAGCAGTTCAATCTCTATGCCCACCTGACGGCGGCGCAAAACATTATGCTGGCGCTGGAGTCGGTTCACGGCTGGACGCGCAGCGATGCGCATCAGCGGGCGCTGGCGCTATTACAGCAGGTGGGGCTGGCGGAAAAAGCGGACGCTATGCCTTCGCAGTTGTCGGGCGGGCAGCAGCAGCGGGTGGCGATCGCCCGGGCGCTGGCTTCGTCGCCGCAGATTATTCTGTTTGATGAACCGACCTCGGCGCTGGATCCGGAAATGATTGGCGAAGTGCTGCACGTGATGCAATCTCTGGCCCACAGCGGTATCACCATGATCGTGGTGACGCACGAAATGCAGTTTGCCCGCGAAATCGCCGACAGAGTGGTGTTTATCGACGGCGGCGACGTGCTGGAAGTGGCGCCGCCAGCGGCGTTTTTCGCCCGTCCACAACATCCTCGTGCGGTACGTTTTCTACAGAAGGTGCTGGATCCGCTGCATCAGGAGCGGACGGCGTGATGAGCAATTTCGACTGGCACGGGGTGCTCAGCGGGCAGCCTCTGCAATGGATTATTTCGGGCTTTCTCACCACGCTGTGGGTTTCCCTTGCGGGAATTGTGCTGGCAAGCGTACTGGCGACGCTGTTTTTGCTGCTGCGGCTGGCGGGTGGTCGGCTGGGTCAGGGTATTACCGGCTGCTGGGTGTCGCTGTTTCGTAATACGCCGCTGCTGGTACAGCTGCTGTTCTGGTACTTCGCGGCCTGGAACTTTCTGCCGCAGGGGATGCGTGATTTTGTGAACGATCCGCATGACTGGTCGATTCTGCCCGGCGACGTCTGGTGGTTGACGCCGGAATTTCTCTGCTCGGCATGGGGGCTTGGCGTTTTTACCTCGGCATTTCTGATTGAGGAGGTGGCGGCGGGGCTGCAAAGCGTGCCGAACGGGCAGCGGGAAGCGGCGCTGGCGCAGGGCTTTTCCACCGCCGGGTTGCTGCGCCACATCCTGTTGCCGCAGGGGCTGGCGAATGCCTGGCAGCCGGTGGTCGGCCAGTATCTTAACCTGATGAAGCTCTCATCGCTGGCCAGCGGTATTGGGTTTGCCGAGCTGACCTATCAGGTGCGGCAGATAGAGAGCTACAACGCGCATGCGCTGGAAGCCTTTGCCGTGGGCACCGTGCTGTACCTGTTTACCGGCGTCGTGCTGGGGGTGCTATTGAGCCGCCTGGGGCCAAAGCCAGTAGGGCAGGCGAAGCGGCGACGTCAGGTTAGGGATGTGCAGGGAGGGATTCAGCATGAACGCTAATCTGGCGGTCATTGTCGATAACCTCGACTATCTGCTGTGGGGGCGACTGGCGGACGGCGAACCGGGCGGCGTCGCGCTGACCCTGATGATGGCGCTGGGGGCGGGCGCATTAGCGCTGCCGGGTGGCGTGTTGCTGGCCTGCGCGGCATGGCGATTCCCCGGCATCACGCGGCGTTTACTGTACCTGTGGGCGGAGATTATTCGCGGTATTCCGCTGATATTCGTTATCTTTTGGCTGTGGTACCTGTTGCCAATGCTGACCGGCAGCGATTTACCCGGCGCGGTCACGGTGACCTTAGCGCTGGCCTGGTTTACCGCGGCGTCGGTGATGCACTCGGTGCTGGCAGGGCTGCAGGCGTTGCCGAAGGGGCAGTATGAAGCGGCACTCACTCAGGGATTTAGCGCCGGACAGAGTCTGCGGTTAATTCTGTTGCCGCAAACGCTGCGCAACGTGCTGCCGTCGCTGGTGGGGATTTTCATCAACCTGCTGAAAGATACCTCGCTGGCGTTTATCGTCAACGTCCCGGAGCTGACGACCGTGGCCGGGCAGGTGAATAACCGCGTACAAATCTACCCGACGGCCATTTTTGTCTTTATTGGCGTGGTCTACTATCTGCTCTGTTTTGGGCTGGAAAGGGTGGCGAAGCGCTGGCAGCGTCGAGTGACGGTATAAAAAAACAGCCCGGCGTCGCGTGATGCTCAGCCGGGCTGGGATGTTATTTGGTCAGGTCCGAATTAAACGTTCTTACGTTCAATGGTTTGCTCGCCCCAGAACAGTGCATCTTTGTCTGTTTTACGGAAGGCCAGCTCAAGAACGGCATCGCTGCCTTCTTCCCAGATTTTTTCTGCGACTTTTTCGTCATACTTTGCGAGTTCAAAAATCGCTTCGGCAATTTCCGGCGAGGTATTACGCAAGCTCGCCCATTCACCAATATGATGTGCTTTGCCTTCTTGTGTGGGCATCTCTCTTCTCCCTTAATTAGCCTTTGAGTTTAACGGCCAGGCCAGCGACATATTCACCCTGATAACGGGCAATCGACAACTCTTCCTGGCTTGGCTGGCGTGAGCCGTCGCCGCCGGCAATGGTCGTAGCGCCATACGGCGTGCCGCCGCGAACCTGCGAGATATCAAACAGTTCTTGCGCCGCATAACCGATCGGTACAATCACCATACCGTGGTGGGCGAGCGTAGTCCAGGTGGAGGTGATGGTTTGTTCCTGACCGCCGCCGGTGCCGGTTGAGCTAAACACGCTGGCCAGTTTGCCGTACAGCGCGCCGGAGGCCCACAGGCCGCCGGTCTGATCGAGGAAGGTGCGTATTTGTCCGGCCATATTGCCGAATCGGGTTGGCGTACCAAAAATAATGGCGTCGTAATCGGCTAACTCCTGCGGCGTAGCGACCGGGACGGCCTGCGCTTTGCCGCCCGCTTTGGCGAACGCTTCTGCTTGCATGGTTTCCGGTACGCGCTTGACGACGACATCAACACCGTCCACTTTATTTGCGCCTTCCGCGACGGCTTTAGCCATCGTCTCAATGTGTCCGTACATGGAATAATAGAGCACCAGAACACTTGCTTTTCCACTCATCTTAACTCTCCTGTGTCAAATTCGTTGGTTACGTAACAAGCTTCATTAAGCATAGCCCGTGCTGACGGATTCGCTGCATCACGCCAGTAAATTCTCGCTTAAACAACGCGATTGCCTGTTTTTTAAACGAAGGCCGGCTCTGCGGTGCATCAAAACAGTAACTCATTAATAACTATGATAAATAATATTGGCGATTAACTATTTATTTGGTTGATTGTTATCAACAACTTTTGCGCCTCATTCCCGGAGAATGTGCGCTGGTGGGTCACAAACAACGGTAGGTGCATGAAGAAACAAATAGCGGCGGCTGTCATGATGGGCGCGAGCCTGCTGGCGATTTCGCTGGCATCAGCCCCGGCGATCGCGCAGGACGCGCAGATGGCCAGTCAGCAAATTTATCAAGGCTTCGGCGTGACGGTCACCCGGCAGGGCGATAGGGTGACGGTGAACGGCGCGGCGGCAGAGAAGGCGGAATATAACGCCGATGCAGACGTCTATATTCAGGGGCCGTACCGGTTGGTATTTCACAAGCGCACCGGCAAAGTCCGGCTGATGAAAGACGGCAGCTATGTGGGCGTGCTGAAGTAACCTCGCGAGGTGCGGCTGACGCATAATGTCACATTTTTCTGTCGCCGATTTTCCCCCATGATAAGAGTTGATTAGGGGAACACCCCGGCGTCAGCGGGTAAAACCTGACGGCAGATATGTCAAAATATGACCAGCTGCCGTTTCACACCCCTACGGCGACTATGCTTATCACTACCGCGTTATATCGCGGGTGATTACGCTTTTCATCTACGTAATGCACGATGTCGTTCTCTCAACTGGAGGTCAGTAATGGCAAACCATCGCGGCGGTTCAGGTAACTTCGCTGAAGACCGGGAAAGAGCATCAGAAGCAGGTCGTAAGGGGGGCCAGCATAGCGGCGGGAACTTTAAAAACGATCCCCAGCGCGCCTCAGAAGCGGGCAAAAAAGGCGGGAAAAATAGCCATGGTAGTCATCGCGGCACCTAACGGCGCATAACGTTATGGTTTCTCACCTAACCGCCGGTTTTACCGGCGGTTTCTTTTTCCGGTTGAAGCCGGCCCTCGCTACCCGCAAAATAGGAGAAAATCACAAGGAGAGGGCGTATGGCTCTGAATGCAGTAAAGAAAAGCGGCAAACGTTCTCAGGCGGTTAGCGCTAAAAAGCAGGCTATTCTCACCGCCGCGCTGAACACCTTTTCCCAGTATGGGATCCATGGCACGCGCCTCGATCAGGTTGCCGAGCTGGCCGGGGTGTCAAAAACCAACCTGCTCTACTATTTCCCGTCTAAAGAAGCACTGTACGTTGCCGTGATGCAGCAGATCCTCGATATCTGGCTGGCGCCGCTGCGTGCTTTTCGCGAAGATCTGGCACCGCTGGTTGCCATTAGCGAATACATTCGTCTCAAACTTGAGGTATCGCGTGATTACCCGCAGGCGTCGAAGCTGTTCTGTCTGGAGATGCTGCAGGGCGCGCCGTTGGTGATGGATGAGCTGACCGGCGATTTAAAAACGCTGGTGGCCGATAAATCGGCGATTATCGCGGCGTGGGTGAAGAGCGGAAAATTGGCGCCCATCGACCCCCATCATCTGATTTTTATGATTTGGGCGACCACCCAGCACTATGCCGATTTCGCCACCCAAGTGGAGGCGGTCACCGGGAAAACGCTGCGCGACGAGGCGTTCTTCCAGCAGACCGTCGAAAACGTCCAGCGGATTATCATCGACGGTATTCGCGTACGCTAGCTGGCTGGCGGTAGCGGGCAGCTCAGATCGCCTTCTTCACATTGCAGTAGCGAGGCGAGAAACGCTTCACGTTCGTTGGTTTTATCCGTCAGGCACTGATTGTTGACCATCGGCTGCACGCTGCCACCGTGGCTGCTGGAGCTCATAAACGCGCAGTCCGCGTCGCGTAGGGCAATCCACGCGCTTTGGGCCTTCTTGAGTAAATCGCGCTGCGCAGGCTCGGCGCGCTTGAGCACGTCCTGCCAGGTTTGATTCAGCTTCTTATCTGCCACCTGATATTGTTCAGCGCTGCAGCTGTTCAGCTCGGCCTGCGTGTTGGCGTTGTCACACGCGTCTGCCAGTGCGTAACTGCTGGTGAGCAGCAGGGCGAGAGCCGATAATGCACGTTTCATTCGATAACTCCCCAAAGTATTGCTACAGAGTCCAGGCTCTGGATATAACACGATTTTACCCCGGAATCTCCTCCTACCACCGTGTGTTTTTCTGATTTTGAAAGCCAGCGCAATGTTCGGATAGACGCCTTGGGTGTAGAAGGTTGATCATCCCGCGTTGGGTGCGTGTGTAGACTGAAAAAGGGAGAGCGTCAGCGATGACGGGCATGGAAAGTCAGGTTCGGCTGGGGCTGTTTACTCTGGCATGGCCAATATTTGTCGAACAGCTGCTGCGATTAATGCTCGGCTACGTCAGCGTCTTCATGTTAGGGCACTATTCGGATGAAGCGGTCGCCGCCACCGGGGTCGCTAATCAGATCCTCGCCATTTCGGTGATCTTCTACGGTTTTCTCACCGTCGGTGTACAGATCGTGGTGGCGCAGCTATTGGGCGCGAAGCGTTTTCGGCGCGTTGAGCGGGTGATTACCAACGGTTTGGTGGTGGCGTTTCTGATCGGCGTCGCGATGAGCCTGGTGTTTGTGCTGTTTGGCGATGCCTTCCTGCGGATGCTCGGGCTAAGCGATGAGCTGGTGGTGGTTGGTTCGCCGTTTATCCGCATTATCGGCGGTATTTCGGTAATTATCGCGCTATATTCGTCAATCTTACCTATTCTGCGTACCCACGGCTTTGTGCGTCAGGCGATGCTGGTGCCGATCACCGTCAGCGTGGTAAACGTGGTATTTAACTACCTGTTTCTGTACGGCCAGCTCAGCTTTCTTGGGCTGGGGGTCACCGGCGTTGGGATCGCGGTGTGCATTGCCAACGTCATCGGTATGCTGATGTCGGCGTGGATGCTGAAAAAATACATCGGCTACGTGTTTCGCTGGCAGAAGCTGCGGCAGTGCTCGCGCAAAATGCTGGGGGCGATTCTGCGTTTTGGTCTGCCGTCAGCCGGGGAGAACCTCTCCTACGCCGGGTCGCAGCTGGTGGTGACCGCCATTATCGCCTTTCTCGGCACCGAGGCGCTAACCACCAAAGTGTATGCGTCAACCATCAGCCAGTTTGTGGCGCTGTTTGCGATGTCGATAGGCCAGGCTTCGCAGATTATTATTGGCCGCGCGGTGGGGGCGAGGGAAATAGAATCCGCCTACCGGCAGGGCGTTAAAAGCTGGCGGCTGGGGCTGCTGGTGGCTTTTTCTCTCAGCCTGATTATCTTTTTGCTGGCCGAGCCGATTATGCAGCTCTTTACGCCCAATCAACAGGTTATCGCCCTGACCAAAAAGCTGTTTATGTTGTCTATTTTGCTCGAGCTTGGGCGTGCGACCAATATCATCGTGATCAGCAGCCTCAACGCCACCGGCGATGTCCGCTTCCCGTTTATTTGCGGCATTATTGTGATGTGGATTGTCAGCCTGCCGTTCTCATATCTGCTGGGTGTTTATATTGGCATGGGGCTGGTGGGGGTGTGGCTGGCCTACATTATTGATGAAGGGCTGCGGGCGATGCTGATGTATCGTCGCTGGCACAGCCGGGTGTGGACGACGAAGTCAATGTTCTAAGGTGCATAAAAAACCCGGCTTTCGCCGGGTTTGAGGGGTTAACCAATCGTCATCAGGCTGGCGTTACCGCCTGCTGCCGCGGTGTTCACGCTGAGCGAGCGTTCATGATACAGACGCTCCAGTAGCAGGTTGGTTTCTCCGCGCGCGAAGCCCTGTACCGAAACAATCGCGCCATCGCGCGCCGCAATCTGCTCGCACAGTTCGCGCAGCTGGTCGGAGTCGCCGTGGTAGATTGCCGCGTCGAAGAAGCTGTTCATCAGCGTTTCCGGTTTGGCAAAGTGCAGACGTTCAGTGACCGCTTTCGGCAGCGTTTTCGCCAGCTCGCGCTGCAACGGCGCGTCCGGCCACAGTACTTCGCTACCCACCGCCATCACCGCCGCCAGTTGGGTCAGCAGATCCGATTCGTTATCCGCGACGCACAGCACGCGCTCGCGCGGCACCAGCGTCCAGGTGTTGCGTTCGCCGGTCGGCCCCGGCAGCACGCGCTGGGTTCCGGCCTGCGCCAGCTCGCCGTACTGCTTGCTCAGCGCCAGCAGTTCCGGGCGATCCGCCATCCATTCCTGCAATGCGAGCAACGGTTTTTCCAGCAGCGTTTTTAACTGACTATCGACAACCTGACCGGCATCCTGACGCGCCAGCGTGGTGGCGAGCGCCGTTTCCGGACGACTTGCCAGCAGGCGGTACAGATACATCGGGCCGCCCGCTTTCGGGCCGGTGCCGGAGAGCCCTTCGCCGCCGAACGGCTGCACGCCGACCACTGCGCCCACCATATTCCGGTTGACGTACAGGTTGCCGACTTTGGCGCTGCCGGTCACCTGGGCGATGGTTTCATCAATACGGGTATGCACGCCCAGCGTCAGGCCATAGCCGGAAGCGTTAATCTGTTCGATCAGCGTATCGAGCTGGTTACGGCTGTAGCGCACGACGTGCAGCACCGGGCCGAAGACCTCTTTTTTCAGCTCGTCGAAGCTTTCCAGCTCGATAAGCGTCGGCGGAATAAAGGTTCCGCTCTGCCATTCGCGGCTGTCTTCAGCGTTCTCACGGGCGGCCTGGAATACCGTACGTCCCTTAGCGCGCATGGCCTGAATGTGCTGCTCGATGCCCGCTTTTGCTTCAGCGTCGATAACCGGCCCAATGTCGGTGGTCAGACGGCCTGGGTTGCCCATCCGGCACTCGGCCATCGCGCCGCGCAGCATGGTCAGGGTGTGGTCCGCGACATCGTCCTGTAAGCACAGAATACGCAGCGCCGAGCAGCGCTGCCCGGCGCTGTCGAACGCCGAGGCGACCACGTCAACCACCACCTGTTCGGTGAGGGCGGAGGAGTCGACGATCATCGCGTTCATCCCGCCCGTTTCAGCGATAAGCGGCGTCGGGCGGCCCTGTGTGTCGAGGCGGGTGGCGATATTGCGTTGCAGCAGGCTGGCCACGTCGGTGGAGCCGGTGAACATCACGCCGCGTACGCGGGCATCGGCGGTCAGCTGCGCGCCGACCGTTTCACCGCGTCCCGGCAGCAGTTGGACGACGCCAGCCGGCACGCCGGCTTCCAGCAGCAGCGCGATACCCTGCGCGGCAATCAGCGGCGTTTGCTCGGCGGGTTTCGCCAGCACGCTGTTACCCGCGGCCAGCGCGGCGGCAACCTGGCCCATAAAGATGGCCAGCGGGAAGTTCCACGGGCTGATGCAGACTACCGGGCCTAACGGACGGTGGGTTTCATTATCAAAATCGTCACGCACCTGACCGGCATAGTAGTGCAGGAAGTCCACGGCCTCGCGCACTTCAGCGATGGCGTTGCTGAAGGTTTTTCCGGCTTCACGCACCAGGATGCCCATCAACGGCTGCATCTGATCTTCCATCAGCACGGCGGCGCGTTCCAGAATGGCGGCGCGCTCCTGCGGCGGCGTCGCGAACCAGATTGGCGCGTTGTTGACCGCGCTTTCCAGCGCCTGTTCCACTTCCTGCTCGCTGGCTTCACGTACGTAACCGACAATGTCTTTCGGTTCCGCCGGGTTAATTACCGGCGTCATATCGCCATCGGCAACCGGGTTCTCCAGCATCGGTTTGGCCGTCCACTTGTGCAGCGCACTGTTGAGCAGCGAGGAGGAGAGCGACGCCAGGCGATGTTCGTTGGCGATATCCAGACCGGCCGAGTTAATGCGGCCTTTACCGTAGAGAGCGCGCGGCAGCGGGATTTTCGGATGCGGCAGACCGGGTGTACCTTCCTGCAGCGCCATTTTCTCCACGGCCAGCACCGGGTCGGCGACCAGTTCGTCCAGCGGCAGGTTGTGGTCGGCGATGCGGTTAACGAAGGAGGTATTGGCGCCGTTTTCCAGCAGACGGCGGACCAGATAGGCCAGCAGCGTTTCGTGCGTGCCGACCGGCGCGTAAATACGGCACGGACGGTTCAGCTTGCCATCGGCCACTTTCCCGACCACCTGTTCGTACAGCGGTTCGCCCATACCGTGCAGGCACTGGAACTCGTACTGACCAGGATAATAGTTATTGCCGGCAAGCTGATAAATCGCCGCCAGAGTGTGGGCGTTATGGGTGGCAAACTGCGGGTAGATCAGGTTTGGTACGCCGAGCAGCTTTTTGGCGCAGGCCAGATAGGAGACGTCGGTGTAAACCTTGCGGGTGTAAACCGGGTAGCCTTCAAGGCCGTCCATCTGCGCGCGTTTGATTTCGCTATCCCAGTAGGCGCCTTTCACCAGACGGATCATCAGGCGGCGACGGCTGCGGGTGGCGAGGTCTATCAGATAATCAATAACAAACGGGCAGCGCTTCTGGTAAGCCTGGATGACGAAGCCAATGCCGTTCCAGCCCGCCAGCTCCGGTTCGAAGCACAGTTTTTCCAGCAGATCGAGGGAGATCTCCAGACGATCGGCCTCTTCGGCGTCGATGTTAATGCCGATATCGTACTGACGGGCCAGCAGCGTCAGCGATTTCAGGCGCGGGTAGAGTTCATCCATCACGCGGTCATACTGCGCGCGGCTGTAGCGAGGATGCAGGGCGGAGAGCTTGATGGAAATCCCCGGGCCTTCATAGATGCCGCGGCCGTTAGAGGCTTTGCCAATGGCATGAATCGCCTGCTGATAAGAGACCATATAGGCCTGTGCATCGGCGGCGGTCAGCGCGGCTTCGCCGAGCATATCGTAGGAGTAGCGGAAGCCTTTCTCTTCCAGCTTGCGGGCGTTAGCCAGCGCTTCGGCGATGGTTTCACCGGTAACGAACTGCTCGCCCATCAGGCGCATCGCCATATCCACGCCTTTGCGCACCAGCGGTTCACCGCTCTTGCCGATAATGCGGTTCAGCGAGCGTGACAGACTGGTTTCGTTATGGGTGGAGACCAGCTTGCCGGTAAACAGTAGACCCCAGGTCGCGGCGTTGACGAACAGCGACGGGCTGCGGCCAATGTGTGACTGCCAGTTGCCGTTGCTGATTTTGTCGCGAATCAGCGCATCGCGGGTGGCTTTGTCCGGAATACGCAGCAGCGCTTCCGCCAGACACATCAGCGCCACGCCTTCCTGAGAGGAGAGGGAGAACTCTTGCAGCAGGCTTTGCACCATGCCCGCACGACCGCTGGCGGTTTTCTGGTTGCGCAGTTTTTCCGCTAGCTTCCACGCCAGCTGATGCGCCTGTTCGGCGATCGGTTGCGGCAGACGGGCTTGCTCCAGCAGCATCGGCACGGCGTCGGTTTCGCTGCGACGCCAGGCGGCGGTGATCGCGGCGCGGGTCACCGACTGGGGCAGGATTTGCTCGGCAAATTCGAGGAACGGCTGATGGTTTTCTTCCGCCGGATGGCCAGCTTCATCACTTTCATTGGCAGCGCCGGACAGTAGAGCAGGTAGCTCCGGCAGGACCTCATCGTTTTCCAGCTTTTCCAGATAATTGAAAATTGCCTGCTTGATCAGCCAGTGAGGGGTACGGTCGATTCGGGTCGCCGCACTCTTAATTCGCTCACGCGTTGCGTCATCCAGCTTAACCCCCATGGTGGTGGTGCCCATGCCATCTACTCCTGTTGCTCGGTTGTCATATTATTTTGCGTAACAGGAATATCCACCATGTTGCAACTTTGTGCAACCGTGTTAAATGTGACGCCCGTTGCAGGCTTAAAAATGAATTAATTGTTAATGGCAAAACTTATGATAGAGGCGGTGAACAATACGCGGTAAGACGTGATTTTATGCGCTACTTAACAGATATTTTCGGTGCAACCCGAAAAAGCGTGAGGGAGTGCAACCTATAGAAAAATGCTATCGCTGCCCTGGTGCATTCAATGTAAATGCGGTGTTAAATCGTTTGTGAAAAAATTCGGCTTCCGTCAGGATACGGTCGCTTCAAATTATTGCCCCGTTCCGGCAATGATAAAAACGGCAAATGGGAATGTTGCCGACGCATAATTCTGGAGAGTTGAATGACTATAAGCACACCGATGCTGGTGACCTTTCTTGTCTATATTTTTGGCATGATCCTCATTGGCTTTTTTGCATGGCGCAACACCAAAAACTTTGACGACTATATTCTCGGCGGCCGCAGTCTCGGTCCCTTCGTGACCGCGCTTTCGGCGGGGGCCTCTGATATGAGCGGCTGGCTGCTGATGGGCCTGCCGGGGGCGATTTTTATCGCCGGGATTTCAGAGAGCTGGATCGCCATCGGCCTGACGTTAGGCGCGTGGATCAACTGGAAACTGGTGGCCGGGCGTCTGCGCGTGCACACCGAAGCCAACAACAACGCCTTAACCCTGCCGGACTATTTCACCGGTCGATTCGAAGATAACAGCCGCGTGCTGCGGATTATCTCCGCGCTGGTGATTCTGCTGTTCTTCACCATTTACTGTGCCTCCGGGATTGTGGCCGGCGCTCGCCTGTTTGAGAGCACCTTCGGGATGAGCTATGAAACCGCACTGTGGGCCGGCGCGGCGGCGACGATTCTCTACACCTTTATCGGCGGTTTCCTCGCGGTGAGCTGGACCGATACCGTACAGGCGAGCCTGATGATTTTTGCCCTGATCCTGACGCCGGTTATCGTGATCTTTGCCGTTGGCGGGCTGGGTGATTCGCTGGAAGTGATTAAGCAAAAGAGCATTGAGAACGTGGATATGCTCAAAGGGCTGAATTTCGTGGCGATTGTTTCGCTGATGGGCTGGGGGCTGGGTTACTTTGGTCAGCCGCATATTCTGGCGCGCTTTATGGCTGCGGATTCCCACCACAGCATCGTGCATGCCCGTCGTATCAGTATGACCTGGATGATCCTGTGCCTCGCTGGCGCGGTGGCGGTCGGTTTCTTCGGCATTGCTTACTTCCAGAACAACCCGTCTGTTGCGGGCCCGGTCAGTCAGAACGCCGAGCGCGTGTTCATTGAGCTGGCGCAGATTCTGTTTAACCCGTGGATTGCCGGTATCCTGCTGTCAGCCATTCTGGCGGCGGTGATGTCAACGCTGAGCTGCCAGCTGCTGGTCTGTTCAAGCGCCATTACCGAAGATCTGTACAAGGCATTCCTGCGTAAAAACGCCAGCCAGAAAGAGCTGGTGTGGGTAGGGCGCCTGATGGTGCTGGTTGTCGCGCTGGTGGCGATTGCGCTGGCGGCTAACCCGGAAAACCGCGTGCTGGGCCTGGTGAGCTACGCATGGGCTGGTTTTGGCGCGGCATTCGGGCCAGTGGTGCTGTTCTCGGTCATGTGGTCACGCATGACGCGCAACGGCGCGTTGGCGGGGATGATCATTGGCGCCGTCACCGTGATCGTCTGGAAACAGTTCGGTTGGCTGGGCCTGTACGAAATTATCCCGGGCTTTATCTTCGGCAGCGTTGGCATCGTGCTGTTCAGCCTGCTGGGTAAAGCGCCGTCGGCCAGTATGCAGGAGCGCTTCGCCAAAGCGGACGCGCATTATCACTCTGCGCCGCCGTCGCGTTTACAGGAAGAGTAAGGTTGCAGGGATAATCTGCATCGAATGGCCTGATCGCGCTACGCTTATCAGGCCTGTTTAAACCCGCGGCTCCGCGGGTTTTTTTACGCGTATTGCTATAGCGCGCTAGTGATAATTAACGCAACTATATCCCCGCTATTCTTTTACATCTCGTCATCATTTCCATCATATTTCGCTTGTGTTTCCTTTTTGCTTAATGATAATCACTATCACTCACATTTACCTGTCTTTGCAAAAGTTGACGGCGTTTCACATTTAAGGGTGTTTGCATGTTTGTTCCTTTTCTCATCATGTTGCGCGAAGGGCTGGAAGCGGCGCTGATTGTCAGCCTGATTGCCAGCTATCTGAAACGTACCCAGCGCGGTCGCTGGATTGGGGTAATGTGGATTGGCGTGATTCTGGCCGCCGCGTTGTGCTTAGGTTTAGGCATCTTTATTAACGAAACCACCGGCGAGTTCCCGCAAAAAGAGCAGGAGCTGTTTGAAGGGCTGGTGGCCGTGGTGGCGGTCGTGATTCTGACGTGGATGGTGTTCTGGATGCGCAAAGTGTCGCGCAACGTCAAACAGCAGCTCGAGCAAGCGGTGGATAACGCGTTGCAGAAGGGCAACAACCACGGTTGGGCGCTGATTATGATGGTCTTTTTCGCCGTGGCGCGCGAAGGGCTGGAATCGGTCTTCTTCCTGCTGGCGGCTTTCCAGCAGGATCTCGGCATTTGGCCGCCGTTAGGCGCGATGCTGGGGTTGGCGACAGCGATAGTGCTGGGCTTTCTGCTCTACTGGGGCGGCATTCGCCTTAACCTTGGCGTCTTCTTCCGCTGGACCAGCCTCTTTATTCTGCTGGTGGCCGCCGGGCTGGCCGCGGGAGCCATTCGCGCGTTCCACGAGGCTGGCCTGTGGAACGCCTTCCAGGACGTCGCCTTTGATCTTAGCGGCACCCTGACCACGCATTCGCTTTTTGGCACCCTGCTGGAAGGCATCTTTGGTTATCAGGAAGCGCCGAGCGTTAGCGAAGTGGCGGTCTATTTCCTGTATCTGATTCCGGCGCTGGCGCTGTTCTTCTGGCCGCCGCGCGTAACGACTTCAACATCACGTATCGCCCCATAAGGCTGATAACGGTTGCTTAGTGACAACATACTTTTGAAAGGGATGGACCATGACCAAGAACTTCCGCCGCAGCGCGTTGCAGTTGGGTATTGCTGCACTTTTCTCATCCGCTTTTATGGCGCAGGCTGCGGATATTCCGCAGGTTAAAGTCACCGTCAATGACAAGCAGTGCGAACCGATGTCCATCACCGTGAACGCCGGTAAAACCCAGTTTATCATTCAGAACCACAGCCAGAAGGCGCTGGAGTGGGAGATTCTCAAAGGGGTAATGGTGGTGGAAGAGCGCGAAAATATCGCGCCGGGCTTCACCCAGAAGATGACCGCCAACCTGCAGCCGGGCGAATATGACATGACCTGCGGCCTGCTGACGAACCCGAAAGGCAAGCTGATCGTTAAAGGCGAAGCCACCAAAGACGCGGCGAAGACCAACGCGCTGTTGAGCCTCAACGACGCCATCACCGCCTATAAAACCTATGTGACGGCGGAAACCGCCGCGCTGGTGCAGGGCACCAAAGCCTTTACCGATGCGGTGAAAGCGGGCGATATCGAAAAAGCGAAATCCCTGTATGCGCCGACGCGTCAGCACTACGAGCGTATTGAGCCGATCGCTGAACTGTTCTCCGACCTTGACGGCAGCATTGATGCCCGTGAAGACGATTACGAGCAGAAAGCGGCGGATCCGAAATTCACCGGTTTCCACCGCCTGGAAAAAGCGCTGTTTGGCGATAACAGCACCAAAGGGATGGAGCACTACGCCGACCAACTGAACAGCGATGTGCTGGAGCTGCAAAAACGCATCGACGAGCTGGCCTTCCCGCCTTCAAAAGTGGTGGGCGGCGCGGCAGGCCTGATTGAGGAAGTGGCGGCGAGCAAAATCAGCGGTGAAGAAGATCGCTACAGCCACACCGATCTGTGGGACTTCCAGGCCAATATCGATGGCGCGCAGAAGATTGTCGACCTGCTGCGTCCGCAGCTGCAAAAAGAAAACAGCGCGCTGCTGGCAAAAGTTGACGCCAACTTCAAGAAAGTGGACGGTATCCTCAGCAAATATCGCACCAAAGACGGTTTTGAAACTTACGACAAGCTGACCAATGCGGACCGTAATGCGCTGAAAGGGCCGATCACCACGTTGGCGGAAGATCTGGCGCAGCTGCGTGGGATTCTGGGACTGGACTAAGTACGATGGCAAAGCATTCCGCAGACGAACTGAATGAACCTTCACGTCGTCGTTTATTAAAAGGGATCGGCGCGCTGGGTGGCGCGCTGGCGATTTCCGGCGGCTGCCCGATGGCGCATGCGGCGAAGGCCAGCGACGCGCCGGTGGCTAATAGCCGCATGGAGACGCAGCCGTTTTACGGCGAGCATCAGGCGGGCGTGCTGACGCCACAGCAGGCGTCGATGATGCTGGTGGCGTTTGATGTGCTGGCGGCGGATAAGGCCGATCTTGAGCGCCTGTTCCGTCTGCTGACCGACCGTATTGCCTTTCTCACGAAGGGCGGCCCCGCGCCGGATACGCCGAACCCGCGACTGCCGCCGATGGATTCTGGCATTCTTGGGGCATTTATCGCCCCGGATAACCTGACCATGACGGTGTCTGTCGGACACTCGCTGTTCGACAGCCGTTTTGGCCTGGCCGATAAAGCGCCGAAGAAGCTGCAAAAAATGGTCCGCTTCCCCAACGATTCGCTGGACGCGGCGCTGTGCCATGGCGATCTGTTGCTGCAGATTTGTGCCAACACGCAGGACACGGTGATCCATGCGTTGCGCGATATTATCAAGCACACGCCGGATCTGCTGAGCGTGCGCTGGAAGCGGGAAGGGTTTATCTCTGACCACGCCGCGCGCAGCAAGGGTAAAGAGACGCCGGTGAACCTGCTGGGCTTTAAGGACGGTACCGCTAACCCGGACAGCCACGATAAGCCGCTGATGGATGAGGTGGTGTGGGTAACCGGCGATCAGGATGAGCCCGCGTGGGCAAAGGGCGGTTCGTATCAGGCGGTGCGTATCATCCAGTTCCACGTTGAGTTCTGGGATCGCACGCCGCTCAAAGAGCAGCAGACGATCTTTGGCCGCGACAAGCACAGCGGCGCGCCGCTGGGGATGCGCAACGAACATGATGTGCCGGACTACAGCCGCGATCCGAACGGTGAGGTGATTGCGCTGGACAGCCATATTCGTCTCGCTAACCCGCGTACGAAAGAGACGCAGTCGAGCCTGATGATGCGCCGCGGCTACAGTTATTCACTGGGTGTCACCAACTCGGGTCAGCTGGATATGGGGCTGCTGTTTGTCTGCTATCAGCACGATCTGGAGAAAGGTTTTCTGACGGTGCAGAAGCGTTTGAACGGTGAAGCGCTGGAGGAGTACGTGAAGCCGATTGGCGGCGGGTATTTCTTTGTGCTGCCGGGCGTGGCGTCGGAGCAGAGCTATCTGGGGAGTACGTTGCTCGGTGCGTGATATTGCTTTGTAGGCTTTGATGTCTGAGGTATCCCCCAGATAGAGTATTAGCACAATGTGCCCCCTCTCCCTACAGGGGAGAGGGGACAGTGCGGTCAGTGCGTTTGCCCCTTTTCTTTCTCTGCAGTACCAAAATATCGCCAAAAATCAGTCCTTTTTTTCCATTTTCTCCCTGATTGATATAAAACTGTCATATAAGTGTCAGATGCTATCTCTGTCATCTATCGTTGAGTTTATGTAAATATTATGTTGCATCTTTGGTTGATTTAGATGTAATAATAAATAAAGCGGTAGTTTCCGTTTACTATGGAGATCGCGAATGGTAGCGTCCTTGACTGGACTCAACAGACCAACAGCCCGCACCATCCAGCGCGGAGGCCCCATCTCCGGCAGCGATTTCGTCACCTCAAATTTTCTCCTGTATCAAATTCAACTCGCAGTTCCCGACCTGATGCGCGGTGCGCGTAGCCGTGCGTTGGCGTCATTTCGACAGGCAGTTGCTATGGCTTACAAGGAAGCCAAACCTCAGACGTTCGTGCGCATAATCGCGCTGCTGTTAGCGCGTGTGATGTAAACTAACAACTCAAGGTGCTATCCATGGGAAGACAAAAAGCAGTGATCAAAGCTCGTCGCGAAGCAAAACGTGTGCTGAGACGGGATTCACGCAGTCATAAACAACGTGAAGAAGAATCGGTCACCTCGCTTGTGCAGATGAGTGGTGTGGAAGCGATAGGCATGGCGCGGGATACCCGTGACCACTCGCCGATTGCGGCCCGCAATGACGCTCAGGCCCACTACCTGAATGCTATCGAGAGTAAGCAGCTGATCTTCGCCACCGGCGAAGCGGGCTGCGGCAAGACCTGGATCAGCGCGGCGAAAGCCGCGGAGGCGCTCATCCACAAGGACGTCGAGAAGATTATCGTGACGCGCCCCGTTCTTCAGGCCGATGAAGACCTGGGGTTCCTGCCCGGCGACATCTCGGAGAAATTCGCCCCGTATTTCCGCCCTGTCTACGACGTGCTGGTGAAACGACTGGGTGCCTCCTTTATGCAATATTGCCTGCGCCCGGAAATTGGTAAGGTAGAGATCGCGCCGTTCGCCTATATGCGCGGACGAACATTTGAAAATGCGGTGGTGATTCTGGACGAGGCCCAGAACGTCACGGCGGCACAAATGAAGATGTTTTTAACCCGCCTCGGGGAGAACGTTACGGTTATCGTCAACGGGGATATCACCCAGTGTGACCTGCCGCGCGGCGTGCAGTCTGGTCTTAGCGATGCGCTGGAGCGTTTTGAAGAAGATGAGATGATTGGGATCGTTCGATTCACCAAAGAGGATTGCGTACGTTCGGCGCTATGCCAGCGTACGCTGAAAGCCTACTACTAACCGTTGTCACGTCTGCAAAGCCCGGGAAACCGGGCTTTGTTGTTTGTGGCTGTTGCAAATGCGACAGCCGTGGCGCCAGCCAGTTGCATTTCACACCGCGCATCGCACCCCATACTCTCTAATTCATTGAAATATATGACCATCGTGGCTGGCACAAAGCTTGCTATCAACAGATATAACTTAACAGCGTAAAGACACAATAATTCATTCCATAAAGGGATATGTACAAATATCAAGCGGATAATTGTGTTGGCACGCGCAGATAATATCGAAGAGAAGATGCTATGCCAGTAACCCAGGATACCCCAGACTATATTCAACTCCCTCCTCATGCTTATCGCATTACCAGCGATGAGGAAGCCATCAGTATTGCCCATGAAATTGCCGCGTATTTGCAGCCTGGCGCCGCAGATCGCGATCTCAGCGGCGTCGTGCCGCCAGAGGTGGTAAACACTTTTTCCAACAGTGGGCTGTGGGGCATCACCATACCGCGTGAATATGGCGGTGCGGAGGTGTCGGCGGCCACGCTGGCGACGGTCATCGCTATTATCTCCGCGGCGGATCCGGCGCTGGGGCAAATCCCGCAAAACCATTACTGCCTGCTGGAAGATATTCGGCTACAGGGCAGCGACGAACAGCGACGCTTTTTCTTTGAACTGGCGCTCAGCGGCCACCGCTTTGCCAACGCGCTGTCGGAAACCGGCGGCAAGACGGTGCAGGACATTCAGACCCGGTTGACCCATACGGCAGATGGGCTGCGCATCAACGGACGTAAAGGTTACTGCACGGGTTCTTTGTATGCGCACTGGCTGGGCGTGCTGGCGCTGGACGAAGAGGGGCGAGCGCAGCTGGCGTTTGTGCCGCGGCGCACGCCGGGGCTGACGGTGGTTAACGACTGGGCATGTCTGGGGCAACGCACAACCTCGAGCGGCACGGTGCTGGTCGACAATCTGCCGGTTGAGCCGTTCAATCTGATTGCAAGCTGGAAGTCGTACGACACGCCAACCCTGGCCGGGCCGTTTGCGCAGCTGACGACGGCGGCGATTGACGCCGGAATTGCCCGTGCGGCGCTGAACGACACCGTCAGTTTTGTGAATCAATTTGCGCGTCCGTGGATTGATGCCGGCGTGGAACGCGCGGGCGACGATCCGTTGACCATTTACCAGATTGGCGTGCTCGACAGCCGAATCGCCGCTGCGGAAGCGTTGCTGGAGCAGGCCGGGAAGGTACTGGATCGCTATAAACATCATTTGAGCGAAGAGACGGTGGCGCTGGCTTCGCTCGCCGTGGCGCGCGCCAAAATCTTTACCACCGAAGCCGCGCTGGAGGCCGCCTCAAGGCTGTTTGAGCTAGGGGGAACGCGCTCAACCCATCCCCGCTACAACTTCGACCGCCACTGGCGTAATGGTCGCGTACATACGCTGCACGACCCGGTGCGCTGGAAATACCACCTGCTTGGCAACTGGGTGCTCAACGGCAAGGCTCCGGCGCGTCACGACTGGAACTAGGAGAGAGCATGCTCGCTTTTCTTGCTGAGATTGACTGGCGGGATGTGGCCGAAGCCGGAATCGATACGTTAACCATGCTGGGCTGGGCGCTCGGCTTCACGATTCTGATAGGTTTGCCGTTAGGCATCCTGCTGTATCTGACCGGACAGCTGCGCCTGCTGTATGCGCCCTTGCTGCACCGCGTGCTGTCGTTGCTGGTGAACATAATGCGGTCGCTGCCATTCATTATTTTGCTGATTGTGATGATCCCGTTCACCACGCTGATTACCGGCACGTCGCTGGGCGTTCAGGGCACGATACCGCCGCTGGTGGCGGGCTGCGCACCGTTCTTTGCGCGGCTGGTTGAGACCTCGCTACGCGAGGTCGATCACGGGCTGGTGGAAGCCAACTGGGCGATGGGCGGCAATACCTGGCAGCTCATTTGGCACACGCTGTTGCCGGAATCACGTTCGGGTTTGATTGCCGCGGTGACCGTCACGGCGATTGTGCTGGTGGATTACACCTCCATGGCGGGGGTGATTGGCGGGGGCGGGCTGGGTGACCTCGCCATTCGCTTTGGCTATCAGCGTTTTCAGACAGATGTCATGGCGGTCACGGTCGTGCTGCTGATTGCGCTGGTGCAGATATTACAAATGAGCGGCGACCGTCTGGTGCGCCGCATGAGCCGAAAATAACGATACCGACAGGGTGAAACGATGAAAAAAACTGTGATTGCCGGTCTGCTGGCGCTGTTTTCCTTTTCTGCCGCCGCAAATGAAACGCTGGTGGTCGGCGCGACGCCGGTGCCGCACGCCGAAATTCTGGAGTTTGTGAAGCCGACGCTGGCAAAAGAGGGCGTTGATTTGCAGGTGAAAGTCTTTAACGACTTTATCCAGCCGAATCAGCAGCTGGCGGAAAAAAATCTGGATGCCAACTACTACCAGTACCGCCCGTTCCTCGATGATTACAACAAGAACCGCCACACCAATCTGGTCCCGGTGGTCGGCGTGCATATCGAGCCGTTTGGCGCTTATTCCACCAAATACAAAAGCCTGAGTGAACTGCCGGAGGGGGCGACGATCGCCATTCCGAATGACCCGGTCAATACCGGGCGAGCGCTGGTGCTGCTGAGCGAGGCGGGGCTGATCACGTTAAAGCATCCGGAGGATCCGCAATCGACCCAGAAGGATATCACCGCCAACCCGCACCACTTCAAGATTCGCCCGCTGGAAGGCGCTATGCTGGCCCGGGCGGTGAGTCAGGTGGATCTGGCGTTTATTTTCGCTAATTACGCGCTGGAAGCCGGTATTGATACCGATAAAGCGCTGATCGTCGAAAAAGGCAAAAGCCTGTATATCGAATACCTCGTCGCACGCCCGGATAACATTAACGATCCCGGTATTCAGAAACTGGCCAAAGCGCTGAACTCCGATGCGGTTCGCCAGTTCATTCTGACAAAGTATCAGGGAAAAATTGCCCCCGGTTTTTAGGAGAGTGGCTATGACGCAACATCCGCATATTCGCCTGCAGGGCATCAGTAAAGCCTACGCCAACGGCGTGCAGGCGCTGGACGATATTCATCTGGATATCCATGCCGGAGAGGTGTTCGGCATTATCGGACGCAGCGGCGCGGGGAAATCGACGCTGTTGCGCTTGTTTAACCGTCTGGAAACCGCCGATTGCGGCGAGATTGCCATTCATGGGGTGCCGATGAGCGGCGGTGGACGGGGACAACTGCGGGATCTGCGCCGTCGCGTGGCGATGATCTTTCAGCATTTCAATCTGATGTCGACGAAGACGGTGGCGGAGAATGTCGAGCTGCCGCTGAGAATGGCCGGGGTTCCTGCCGCCGAGCGTCGCCGCAGGGTGGACGATATGTTGCGCCTGGTCGGGCTGGAGGCCCTGCGTGACAGCTGGCCCGCGCGGTTGTCGGGCGGGCAAAAGCAGCGCACCGGTATAGCCCGCGCGCTGGTTACTCAGCCGGAGATCCTGCTGTGCGACGAGGCGACTTCAGCGCTTGACCCGGAGAACACGCTGGCGGTGCTGAGTTTACTCAAAGAGATTAACCAGCGGCTGGGGCTGACTATTATCCTCATCACCCATGAAATGGATGTGATTCGCACGCTCTGCGATCGCGTCGCGGTGCTGGAAAAGGGGCGTGTAATCGAACAAGGCGAGGTATGGCGCGTCTTTGGCGACCCGCAGCACGAGGTGACCCGTGGGATGCTGCAAACGTTGCATCATGGGCGGGAGGAGAATCGCGAATTATTAACCACAGGGCAGCAACTGGTGACGCTGCATTTTAACGGCGTGAATGGGCGGGAACCGGATTTACAGCAAATTGCGAGCGTATTGGGCGGTCGCTCACAGCTGGTGTACAGCAGTTGTGAAGCGATACAGGGACGGATCGTCGGGCAGCTGCGCATCCGCGTTGATACTCCGCTTACGGCGGAATCGCTGCGCCTGGCGGCACAGGTCGCGGATAGCGTGGCGGTGGGATAGCCTGGTTACAGGAGGCATCTTCCCGTAGGCATGCAACATGCGAAAAAAAAGCCCGTACTTGCGTACGAGCTCTTCTTTAAATATGGCGGTGAGGGGGGGATTGACTCGCTTTGCTCGCCCCTTCGGGGCAGCCCACTCACTGCGTTCGCGGTCTGTCCAACTGGCTGCGCCAGTTGTCGAACCCCGGTCGGGGATTCTCATCCCCCCGCAGGCGTGCAACATGCGAAAAAAAAAGCCCGTACTTGCGTACGAGCTCTTTCTCGAATATGGCGGTGAGGGGGGGATTGACTCGCTTTGCTCGCCCCTTCGGGGCAGCCCACTCACTGCGTTCGCGGTCTGTCCAACTGGCTGCGCCAGTTGTCGAACCCCGGTCGGGGATTCTCATCCCCCCGCAGGCGTGCAACATGCGAAAAAAAAAGCCCGTACTTGCGTACGAGCTCTTTCTCGAATATGGCGGTGAGGGGGGGATTCGAACCCCCGATACGTTGCCGTATACACACTTTCCAGGCGTGCTCCTTCAGCCACTCGGACACCTCACCATATTGTCTTCCCAGCATCGCTGGGACGAGCGCTAATGTAGGGAAAAGGGCCGTCAGCGTCAATAAACTTTTTCGAAAAATCGTGCGTTTAGACAAACTTCAAGCAAATTGCTTCTTAAACATTCATAAATCGTCTTTTTTGCGATCACCCCTGCATTTTTCCGGACGGGTATCCGAAATTTGTTATTCTGTGAAACCACAAAAATAATCGAAAACCGCGCCTGGTTGACGCGAATACGGGCGCTCTGAGCAGGAGTCACTATGGAGATCATCTTTTATCACCCGACGTTTGATACCCCTTACTGGATTGCTGAGCTAAGCAAAAAGCTACCCGGCGCGCGTATTCGCGGCTGGGAGCGCGGGGACAATGCGCCGGCAGATTACGCGCTGGTGTGGCATCCACCGGTCGAGATGTTACAAGGCCGTGCGCTGAAGGCGGTGTTTGCGCTGGGGGCGGGAGTAGATTCCATCCTCAGCAAACTGAAGGCCAATCCGGAAATGCTGCCCCAGTCGATTCCGTTGTTCCGCCTGGAAGACACCGGCATGGGTATTCAGATGCAGGAATATGCGGTAAGCCAGGTGCTGCACTGGTTCCGCCGCTTTGATGATTATCAGGCATTGCAGCGGGAGTCTACGTGGCAACCGTTGGCCGACTATACCCATGACGAATTTACCATTGGGATCATGGGGGCAGGCGTTCTGGGGTCGAAAGTGGCAGAGAGCCTGCTGGCGTGGGGCTTCCCGGTGCGGGTCTGGAGCCGCAGCCGCAAAAGCTGGCCACAGGTGACCAGTTTCGCCGGAGATGCTGAACTGGGCGAGTTTTTACGCGGTACGCGGGTGCTGATTAATCTGCTGCCAAATACGGCGGAAACCGTGGGTATTATCAATGCCTCCTTACTGGAACAGCTGCAAGACAACAGCTATGTTCTGAACCTCGCCCGTGGCGTCCACGTGGTGGAGAACGACCTGCTGGCGGCTCTCGATAGCGGTAAACTCAAAGCCGCCATGCTCGACGTGTTCAGCCGTGAACCGCTACCGAAAGAGAGCCCGCTGTGGCTTCATCCACGCGTCACCATGACGCCGCACGTGGCTGCTGTAACGCGTCCACAGGAGGCGATTGCCTATATTGCTCAGACCATTACCCAGCTTGAACGTGGCGAAACGCCGAGCGGGCAGGTCGATCGGGTACGTGGCTATTGATGCGTCAGGCTAATAAACGCAAGGCTTTCCTGCTATCCTTGGTTTATCACGAGAGAGGAGAAAGTGATGTATCCTGTTGACTTACATATGCACACCGTTGCCAGCACGCACGCATACAGTACGCTGCATGACTATATTGCAGAGGCGAAACGTAAAGGGATTAAACTCTTCGCCATTACCGACCATGGCCCGGACATGGCTGATGCGCCGCACTACTGGCACTTTGTGAATATGCGTATCTGGCCGCGAATTGTAGAGGACGTCGGTATCCTGCGCGGTATTGAGGCCAATATCAAAAATATTGCGGGAGAAATCGACTGTACCGGGCCGATGTTAACCTCGCTCGACTTTATCATCGCCGGTTTCCACGAGCCGGTCTTTGCTCCGCAGGACAAAGAGACGCATACCCAGGCGATGATCGCCGCGATGGCGAGCGGTAATGTGCACATGATCTCCCATCCTGGTAATCCGAAGTTCCCGGTGGATATTCCGGCAATTGCCGCCGCCGCCGCGAAATATCAGGTGGCGCTGGAGATCAACAACTCCTCGTTTGTCAGCTCGCGCGTTGGCAGCGAACAAAACTGCCTGGCGATAGCCGCTGCGGTTCGCGATGCGGGCGGCTGGCTGGCTCTGGGCTCTGACTCGCACACCGCGTTTACCCTGGGCGAGTTTACCGAATGCCAGAAGATCCTTGATGCCGTTGATTTCCCACAGGATCGGATCCTTAACGTCACCCCACGACGTTTCCTGAATTTCCTTGAATCGCGCGGGATGCCGTCGATTCCTGAATTTGCTGATTTTTAATGACTAACTGGAATAACTGAATGAACGAGTTTTCAATCCTCTGCCGCGCGCTGGGTTCCCTGTATTATCGTCAGCCGCAGGATCCTCTGCTGGTGCCGCTGTTTACCCTGATTCGGGAAGGCAAGCTGGCGGCACACTGGCCGCTGGAGCAGGATGAACTGCTGGCTCGTCTGCAAAAGAGCTGCGATATTCAGCAGATTGCTGCCGACTACAACGCGCTGTTCGTGGGTGAAGAGTGTCGCGTTCCGCCAGTGCGCAGCGCATGGGTGGAAGGGGCGAGCGAAGCAGAAGTGCGCACCTTCCTGACCAGCAACGGTATGCCGCTGGGCGAGGGTCCGGCGGATCAGATGGGGACGCTGTTGCTGGCGGCTTCCTGGCTGGAAGATAACGTTGAAGAGGATAGCGACGCGCTCGAAACGCTGTTTGCTGAGTATCTGCTGCCGTGGTTTGAAACGTTTCTCGGTAAAGTGGAAGCCCATGCGACGACCGCCTTCTGGCGTACTATGGCGCCGATGACGCGCGAAGCGATAGCGGCGATGTGGGATGAACTGCAGGAAGAAGATGAAGAGTGATTTAAGTCACATTTTTAGTGCAAATGAAATGTACGTGATGAGAATAACGTGCTCGTGATCTCATCATAAAGTCGAGCATCTGCTAAGATGCTCGCTATGAACGTTATTTTAGCTATCGCAATCACGACAGGCATTCTCTCCGGTATCTGGGGATGGGTAGCCGTATCGCTGGGTTTATTAAGCTGGGCCGGTTTTCTTGGCTGTACGGCCTATTTCGCCTGTCCGCAGGGCGGGTTGAAAGGGCTGGTTATTTCAGCCTGTACCACCATGAGCGGTGTCATCTGGGCGCTGGTGATTATCTACGGCAGCGCGCTGGCGCCGCATCTGGAGATCGTCAGCTACGTGATGACCGGGGTGGTGGCCTTTTTGATGTGCATACAGTCAAAACAGCTGCTGCTGTCTTTCGTTCCCGGCACCTTTATCGGCGCTTGTGCGACGTTTGCAGGGCAGGGGAACTGGCGAGCGGTAGTTCCTTCGCTATTGGTCGGTCTGTTGTTTGGCTATGCCATGAAAAACAGCGGCCTGTGGCTGGCGAGCCGTAAAGCAGAGAGTAAACAGACAAAAGAATCGGCGCTGTAATGGCGTTGAGAGGACAAAACGGCGGGGGGATTCATCCTCCCGCCGTTTTTTTGTGCCCGTCGCTAATGTTTAAAATTGTCGTTGGCCCAGGAAACGGCCTGCGTGCGATTCTTGACGTCAATTTTCTTAAACAGATGATACAGATGCGTTTTTACCGTACTTTCGCTGATAAATAGCGCGCGGGCTATCTCAATATTGGACGCGCCGATCCTCAACTTATTCAGGATCTCTTTTTCCCGATAGGTAAGGATAGTGCTTTCTAAGTTGTCATAGCGATAGTTGCCGGCATGCATGATCAGGTAGCTGGCGAGCTTGCGCGAAAAATAACACTCCCCCTCCATAACCTTCTGCAAACCTTTCACCAGAAAAGGTTCTTCATCATGCGCATAGAAAATGCCGCTAATGTGCGGCCACACCTCGATATCCGGGTAAGAGTACTCCTCGGGTGTGTTGAACAGGAGTAGCTTTACGCCATTGCTGAGTTTGCACAGCTCTTCCTGCCAGGCTTTTATAAGACGTTTATCCGTTTCCATCATATCGAAAAGGATAATGTCTGAGCTTAAGTTCTCAATGCTAACGAGATGAATGTTGATGATTTTAACATCCATCTTAAGTAGTTTCCTTAAGTTCTGGGACAGCGCGCATGACTGCAGCGACGGTCTGGTGATTAAGGAAAGCGTCTGGTTAGTAAAGGTGAGCTCTTTTGCCATGATGAGTCCCCAATATCGTTTTCACAGCAGGCAAGTATTATAAATCATCAATTTAAGTGCTGCTGAAATGTGATTGCTGTGTGGTTGGT